>NZ_JBIUVQ010000006.1:0-109070 GCF_044743035.1 Streptomyces sp. NPDC087787 | reverse complement strand
CGCAAGTGGGCCATCACGGCATGGTTCGCCTCCCAACCGTCCGGGAACTTCACCGTCACTCCCAGTTGGACCGGTTCCGTGGACGGGTGGTCGTCCAGGAGGTCGGTCACGCCCGCGCGGCAGACCACGACGCAGGCGTGCCGGTGGCGGGAGGCGAGGACGCACAGGCGGCCGGTCTCCAGGTGGAAGGCGGTGGCGTCCGGGCGCCCGGACAGCGGGTGCAGGACGACCGTCACGTCGAACTCACGGCCCTGGAGCCGGTTCGCCGTGTCCACGGTGACATCCGTCACGCCCAGCTCCGCCAGCGCCGCGCGCACGGCGGCCGCCTGGTCGCGGTGCGCCGTGCCGACGGCGATCCGGTCCGCGGTCAGCGGCGCCGGTTCCGGCATGGGGGTCCCCCCTGCTCGAGCGGAGCCGAGAGCTTGGGGGAGCTCCGAGACGGCCGCCCCGCCCCGCTCCAGCAGCCGCCGTACGACCGTCGCCACCGCCCGTACCGCCTCCGGATCGGTGCGCGGAGTGTGCCGCGCGGGCAGCTCCAGCAGGCCCCAGCCGAACTCGGCGGCCTCGTCGAGCACCCGGTCGGGACCGGAGCCGTCCGAGCGGACCGCGAACGTCAGCCGCCGGTCCCCGGCCGACGTGCCGCTGCGGAACGGCGTGTACGGGTAGAACGCGTCGGAGACCAGCGGCGCCGCCGACGCCGGAAGCCGCCAGGACACCGGCAGCCGGTGCTGGGGCAGCCGCGGGTTGTGGGCCAGCAGCGTCGTCACCGCGGACGCCGACGGGTCGTAGGACAGACCCGCCCACTGCTCGCTGCCGACGATCGCGAACGGGTCGAGCTGACCCGGATCGCCCACGAACAACGCCCGCTCGAACAGCCCGGCCACCGCGAGCAGGGCGTCCGAGCGCATCTGGTACGCCTCGTCGACGATCGCGTGCCGCCACGGCTCGTCGACCTTTACATGCGCCCACTTCGCGGCGGTCGACAGGACCACGTCGAGTCCCGCGAGGTCGGCGGCCTTCGCCGACTTCCGTACGTTCGGCAGGCCGTCGAGCGCCTTGTCGTACGCGTCGGCGTCGCTGCTGTGCAGCCGGCCCACGGGCAGTTCGGGGTTCTTCTCCGCCAGCCGCAGCACCAGGTCGTCGACCTGGGCGTTGGTCTGCGCGACCACCATCAGCGGCCGTCCGGCGGCGGCCAGCTCCAGCGCGGCGCGCACGACCAGCGTCGACTTCCCCGCGCCGGGCGGGGAGTCGACGACGACCCCGCGGTGCGTGCCGTGCAGCGTGTCGCGGAGGATCGCGTCGGTCGCGCGGGCGGCCGCCGCCCCGGGGTCGAAGGGCATCCGGAGGCCGGCGGAGCCGACCGCGGGATCCTGTGCGGGGGCGGTCACAGAAGATCCTCCTCGGTCACCGGGTCCGGGGCCTCCGGCGTGCTCTCCTCGCCCGGCGGGCCGCCGTGCGTCCATGGGGTCTGCTCCGGGTCGGGCAGCTTCGCGCCGCCGCGCTGCTCGTGCTCGAACAGCGTGAAGCACAGACGGTCGCCCTTGTCCGGCACGGAACCGGCCGCGGGCTCCTTGCCGCGGCCCATCCTGTCCAGGATCCGCAGGACGACGACCGTCCCCCCGGCGGTGTCCTCCTCGCAGGCGACGAACTCCGCCGACTGCGGCTTGCCGTCCAACGAGCGGTACACCCTGGCCCGCTCGCCCAGATGCGGCCCGTCGTCGGTGCGCACGGTGACCAGCGGGCGCGGACTGGGCCGCTTGCCCTCGCTGTAGGCCATGACGACGTCCGTGACCTCGCCCGCGAACGCCTCCCCGGCCAGCCGCCGCCCCGCCATGACCAGCGGGTCGTCCAGTGCCTCCTGCGCCTCCAGACGGGCCTGCTCACGCTCGCGCGTGGCCAGCTTGTTCGCCGCGGTCACCGCGTCGTCGCGGCGCGGCTGCGGCGGCTCCCCGGCCAGCACCCGGTCGCGGTGGCCGGTGAACGACCAGCGGTCGCGCGTCCAGCGCTCATCGACGTGCGCGCCCTCGGGCAGTGTCCGCAGCAGGTCGAGGCCGCGCCAGACGTTGTCCCAGGTGGGACGGGCGCACTTCTCGACCAGGTCGCGGATGTGCCGCTCGGCCTCGGCGAGGGCGCCGAGCCGCGCGTCGGCCTCCATGCCGTCCTCGGCGGCGGCGAGCGCGGTGCGCGCACGGTCGTAGCGCTCGATCGCGGGCGCCAGCAGCTTGTTGTCGAAGGCCGGATCGGTGGCGGGGCCCGCGGGCGGGCACTCCAACTGGCCGTCGGAGGCGCGGGCGAGCTCGGCACGCAGCGCGGCCTCGGCACCCGACGCGCCGTCCGGCGGGGCGATCCACGCCAGCAGCGCCCCCAGATGCTGGTCCTCCAGGCTGGACTGGCCGGTCGTCCAGTGCTGGGCCAGCAGGTCGGTCATCGCCGGCAGCAGCGAGGAACCGGGCACCCGCGCCCGCTCCCCGAAGTGGGTCAGCCACCGCCCGAGCAACGGCACCCGCGGCGGCGCCGGATGCGGGGTCTCCGGGTCCTGCTCGGCGGTGCGGCGGAAGCGCATCGAGCGTCCGAGCAGCCGTACGAAGTCGATGCCCGCGCGGCTCGGCACGATCAGCTGGGGCGCGTCCGCGCACAGCTCCACCTCGACCTTGACCCGCCTGCCGCTCTCCGGGTCGGTCTCGCTCCGCTCCGCGGCCTCGACCACGCCGGCGAAGGAGTCGATGTACGGCAGGACGATGTCGGCCAGTTCGGCCAGGAACGCGAACCGCAGGTCGCGGTCGCGCGGCTGCGGCACGGCCAGCAGCCGCGGCGCGGCACGGTCCGTGCCGACCAGCGCGCCGAGCGGGGCGCCCGCCTCACCGGCGGTGATGAGCGGCACGAACACCAGCGGCCGCTCCGACAGGTGCCGGTGCCGGACGGTCGCGGCGGGCTGGGCCCGCCCGGACCGCACGGCCTCCAGCCGGCCCAGGGTGGCGATCAGCGACACACCGCCTCCCGCCCGGCCGCATCCAGGGCCTCGGCCCGCAGCGCGGCGGCCCGGCGCAGCGCCGCCACCGCCGGGTCGTCCGGGTCGCCCGCCTCGCCGTGCGCGGCCGCCAGCACGTCCTCGACCGTCGAGAGGCCGCCCAGGTCGGTGCGGACCGAGCGGCCCAGCGCCGTCACCGCCCCCCGCTCGCGGGACCTCGTACGGCAGTGGAAGGCCAGCTCGCACGCGGCCAGGCACTCGGGCGCGTACGTCGCCGGGACCGCCTCCACCGCGGCCGTCAGCTCTTTTGTGGACAGCTCGGGGGAGAAGCACACGCCCTCGGGCAGGGCGTCGGCGATGTCCTCGACACGGGTCAGCCGGGTCAGCTGGCGGGCGGTCACCGCGCGCTGCTTGCGGACGTCGACGGCGGACGCGGTCGGCAGGTTGGAGAAGTCCTTGGGGCACACCAGGAGCACCCGGTGCCGCACGCGCGGGGCGGGATCGAGGCGCGCGGCGACGTCCTCCAGCGCCAGCACGTACACCGCCGACTGCCGGGCGGCCGCCCCCACCTTGGCCGGGTCGGCGGAGCCGTCCAGCATCGGGAAGGACTTGATCTCCACCACCGTCCAGCTCCCGTCCGGGTGCACCACCACCGCGTCCGGCTCCAGATGGACGGGCGAGCCGGCCACCTCCAGGGCGAGCATCGGGTGGTCGAGGAGCGTCCAGGTGCCCGCCTGCGTGGCCTCGCGCAGCGCCAGCGCCGTACGCGCCGTACGCCCCTCGGGGCCGACGGCGCTCAGGTCGGGCACCCGGCCCTCCCGCGGCGGTTCGGCGCCCGGGTCCAGCCTGGTGTGCGCCAGCCTCAGCAGCTCGGCGCCGCCGTCCGCCTTGACCCGCGCCTCGAACGCGTTGCCCCGCATGAAGGCGAACTGCGACTGCCCGAAGACGGCGGGCGCGCCCAGCGCCTCCGCGAGCGCCGCCTTGTCCACGCCCGCGCCGTCCAGGACCGCACGCCGTCCGCAGCCGGGGTTCGCGGCGAGCGCGGCCAGGGCACGGGCGTCGAGCGCCCGGGGCGGTACGCCGGGACCGCGCAGCTCAGCGAGCCTTGCCCAAGCTCTCGACGTCGCTCGGGCCGGCAAGGCCCCAGGCTTGAGCGCCGTCTCCCGCGTCCTCGGGGACGGCACCCGGTTCGGCTCCGGGACCGAACCGTGCTTCGCGCTGCCGTGGAATTCGCTCACCCGCCGAAGTCTGGCATCCACCACTGACAATCGGGGACCCCGCGGCACCGGAGCCCTCTGGGACGGTCGTGGCGCCGGGTGTCAGCAGTGCCTTGGCACGGTCCGCGCCCCGCATCACGAACGGCGCGAGCAGCAGGCCGACCCCCATGACGGCCACGCCCGCGGCCGCGTCCAGGAGATAGTGGTTGGCGGTGCCCATCACGACCAGCGCGGTCAGCAACGGGTAGGCGACGCCCGCCGCCTTCGCCGTGCGCGTGCCGCCGTGGCGCCACAGCATCACCCCGCACCACAGGGCCCAGCCCACGTGCAGGCTCGGCATGGCCGCGTACTGGTTGGTCATGCCACCCATGCCCCGCGGCGCGCTGGCCTCACCGCCCCACCAGCCGTACGAGCTGTACTGGGCCATCGTGTCCACGAACCCGTGCTCCGGGGAGAGCAGGCGGGGCGGGCAGGTGGGCAGCAGGGTGAAGCCGATCAGTCCTATGAACGTGGACGTCATCAGCCAGGTGCGGGCCGCCCGGTAGTGCGTGGTGCGCGCTCTGAACAGCCACACCAGGATCACCGGGGTGACCAGGTAGTGCAGCGACGCGTACCAGAAGTCGGCGGGCACGCCCAGCCACGGCTCACGGGTGAACAGGCGGTTGAGGGGGTGCTCCGCGTTGAGGCGCAGCAGCTTCTCGACCCGCAGGATCGCCAGGCCGTGGTCGACGGCCGTGGTGACGTCGCCGCGGGCCAGCAGCCGGCCCGCCGAGTAGCAGCCGTAGACCAGCAGGATCAGCGGCAGCTCGGTCCACCAGCGTGGCCGGTTGTGCGGGGCCGTCTCGGTGCGCCGTGCCGGTGCCTCGGTCTGCGGCATCCGATGCCCCTCCCCCTTTGTCGCTGCTTTTGTCGCTGCTTTGTCACTGCGCTGTCCGGCGGTGCCCGGACGGTCGTGCCACTTTACGGTGTCCGACGTGGCCACCTCGGGGTGCCCCCGGAGCTGATAGACGCAGGGACCGCCCCCCGGGTTGCCGCCGGACGGCGTGCGCGATGATGGACGAATTCCGTCCGAAGATCCGACTTTTTTCCGGAAGGTTCCCCATGGCACCGCGCATCCTGTTGGCCCGCCACGGACAGACCGAGTGGTCGCTGTCCGGCAGGCACACCGGCAGGACCGACGTTCCCCTCCTGGAGGAGGGCCGGCACGGCGCCAAGCTGCTCGGGGAACGGCTCCATCGGGCGCCCTTCGACGGCCTGCCCGGGGTCGAGGTCCGCACCAGCCCGCTGGTACGCGCGCGTGAGACGTGCGAGCTCGCCGGCTTCGGCGACCGCGCGATGTGCTGGGACACGCTGATGGAATGGGACTACGGCGCGTACGAGGGCCTGACGCCAGGGGAGATCCAGGCCGAACGGCCCGGCTGGCTGATCTGGCGCGACGGGGTCCCGCGCGGGGAGACGCTCGCCGAGGTGACCTCCCGCGCCGACGAGGTGGTGGCCTGGGCCCGCGCCGAGGACCGCGACGTCCTGGTCTTCGCCCACGGCCACATCCTGCGGTCGATCGGCGCGCGGTGGCTCGGCCTGCCGCTCGACTTCGCGGCCCGCATCCGTCTCAACCCCACATCGCTGTCGGTACTGGGCTGGGCCTACGGAGAACCGGCCTTCGAACACTGGAACGACGTGGGTCACCTCGCCCAGCCGGCCGCCGGGTGATCCGGGGTCGTCACACCGGCCGAGGGGCGCTCGCGTGCCTTTCCAGGAAGACGGAGACGCCGGTCGCCCGGCGGTGCGGGAGCAGTACCCGTGCCGTTCCCGCCAGTATCGTCTGGATGCGGGACGACTGGACCTGGTCCAGCAGGTCCAGCACCCGCATTCCGGCGGCGGCCGCCTCGTCCGGCCGGCCCCCGCGCGCGAGGTCGTCGGCCAGCTCGGCCGTGTAGAGCGCGATGTTCCGCGTGAAGTGGGGATCCTGAAGCTGCGTGGCACGCCGTGCGTACCGGGCCGCCCGCGGCCAGTCGCCCAGTGTGGACCAGCACTGCGCCTCGAGCCCCGCCAGCTCGGCCTCGCCGTAGAAGCTCATCCACTCGGGATCGGCGTCCGACGCGCCCCGGTCGTACAGGGCCCGCGCCCGCGCGAGCGCCCGCTCGCAGCCGGTGCGGTCGGCGAGCCCGGCCCAGCCGCCCGCCTCCCGCAGCGAGAGCAGCGACATCAGCCGCGCCGAGCCCAGCCCGCGCCCGACGCGCTGTGCGGCCTGCGCCGCCCGTACCGCCTCGCGGGGCCGCCCGGCGTCCCGTGCGAGGAACGCGGTGTTGCAGAAGGCGTGCGCCTCCAGGGCCGGGTCACCGGTCATGCGCGCGGTGGCCAGCGCCTCGGCGTAGTGCGAGCGCGCGTCGTCGAAACGCCCCGAGTCGTGGGCCAGCCAGCCCACCGAGATGGCCAGTTCACCCGCGCCCGAGTGCAGCCGGTCGGCGGTGGTCTGCCGGGTCGTGCCGGCGTCGAGCAGCGCGTAGGCGGCGCGCAGCGGAGCGGCCGCGCGGCGGTAGAGACCGTCCGCTCCGTGCCGGTCGTCGAGCAACCGGATCCTGCGGACGGCCTCTTCGACGGCACCGGCGTCGCTCGCGCCGGCGCGGCGCCAGGGGCGGTCCGCGGCCCAGGCGTCGAAGGCGGGTCCCAGGGGGCCCAGCGAGGCGGCGGCCACCGTGGCGCCCCCGCGGGTCATGAATGCGCGACGCAGCACGTCGCTCTCCTCGTGGTTCTCGTGGACTTCGTGCGGGTGGTACGGATCGTGCGGGTCGTACGGGTCCGGCGGATCGGCGGAGTGGTACGGGCCGTCCCCCGCCCGTGCCTCGGGCACGGCGCGCGAGGCGCGTCCCCGAACGGCCGACCGGGGGGCGAACCCCAGGTCGGTCAGGGTGCGGTCCGGGAACATGTGCAAGAACACACGTTCATAGGCGTAGTTGGGGCAACGGATCTCACCCGCCTCCACCCGGCCGATGTAGCGGGCGTCACAGCTGACCCGCTCACCGATCTCGTGGGCGGCCCGCCGTACCGCCGCGGCGAACTCGGCCGGCGAGCGCTGTCCGCGCAGCCGCCGGAAGGCGAGATTCGGCCGTGGCGGGCGGGGGGAGTGAGACGAGGTCACCGTCGACGACGTCATGGCCGGGCCCTCTCCGTGCGAACCGTCGAACCATGCCGGACCCAGGGGAAGTCGCCCGAGTCATCCGGTCGTCCGCGTCACCCGCCGCCCGAGTCGTCCTGGTCGTCCGGGTGACGCCCTGTTTCCGGCGAGCAAGAAAGTACCTGTTGTGTCCGCCCGGACACGCTGTGTTTGGCTACAAACCGGATATCTCAACCGTGATCTGCCATGAAGTGCCACTCTTCACGGCGGACTTCGCCCGTAGCCGTTGACGCCCTGCCGCGTTGAACCCCGTGGGCCGGGAGCCGCCGGGTTCACGGGCCCGCTCGTTCACGAGGAGGGATTTTCGTGATGGAGGCCGGGATGGAAACCCCGCGCAGTGCCGACCCCTGTACCCCGCCCCCGTGCGACGTCGTCACGGTGCCGGCCCGGCAGGGGCTCGAGGCGGTCGACATCCTGCGTCGCGGGCCGGGCGACGCGGTGGGCCCCGTACTGCACGACGACGGGGGCGACACGCTCGGCTTCGTGGTGCCTGCGGGCACGGCCGCGGCCTGGGACGTGCCCGGAAGCACCTGCACCGGGACCGACGGACGGGGACTGCGGCCGGCCCCCCAGTCGCCTGTGGAGGGCTCGGACTGGCTGGTCCCGCCCGGCGAGGCCGACCTCGCGACGGACCCCGCGGTGCTGCGGCGGGCGCTGGGGGAGGCGGCCCGGATGATCGAGGCGGCGGACAGCTGCTGCTGACCCCGGCGCCCCACCCGCCCGGACGCCCGACGCCCGTCAACGGATCCCGCCGCCTGTGGGTGGCACACCGCGCCGCCTTGCGACAATGGCCCCATGGGAAGGACCAGGAGCCCCCGCCGCGGGCGAGGAGCCGTCGAAGCCGTCGCCGAACAGGTCGACGGCGGGCTCGCACAGCTCATACCCGACCGGGAGCGGGCGCGGGCCTGGACCCTGCTGATCGACGGCGCCCCGCAGTCCTACGTCGACCTCGACGATCCGGCGTACCTCTCCTTCGAGTACCAGCGCCGGCTCGGGCACGTGATCGACCTCGCCGCACCGGCCGGCCGGCCCGTCCACGCGGTGCACCTGGGCGGAGGGGCGTTCACCCTGGCCCGCTACGTCGCCGCCACCAGGCCCCGTTCCACCCAGCAGGTCGTCGAGCGGGACGCGGCCCTCGTCCAACTGGTGCGTCGCGAGCTGCCGTTGGATTCCGGAGCCCGTCTTCGGGTGCGGTCTGCGGACGCCCGCGAGGGTCTCGCCAAAGTGCCGGACGGCTGGGCCGACCTGGTCATCGCGGACGTGTTCAGCGGCGCCCGTACGCCCGCCCACCTCACCTCGACGGAGTTCCTCGACGGGGTGCGCAGGGTCCTCAAGCCGGGCGGTGTCTACGCCGCCAACCTCGCCGACGGCCCGCCGCTGGCCCATCTGCGCGGCCAGATCGCCACCGCGGCCGCCCGGTTCACCGAACTCGCGCTGGTCGCCGACCCGACCGTGCTGCGCGGCAGGCGCTTCGGCAACGCGGTACTCGTGGCCTGCGACCTCCCGCTGCCGGTCGCCGAACTGACCCGCCGGGCCGCCACCGACTCGCACCCGGGCCGCGTCGAACACGGACGCGCCCTCACCGACTTCACCGGAGGGGCCGCACCGGTCACCGACACCGCGGCGGTCGCCTCACCGGCCCCGCCGCCGAACGCCTTCCGCTGATCCGGCCGGAACGGGCCCACCCAACCCGGACCACCGCTCTAGTAGTTGCCGACCTCAACATGCGGCGGCCCGTCGTGCCAGGCGCAGATGACCGACACCCGGTCCGTGCCGGAGGTGAACTCGACGCGGATCCAGGTCTCCGTCTTCCACACCTGCATCGACCAGTTCGTGCCCGGAGTCGCGGAGACCAGGTTCGCCGAGACCTCGCCGAGGTCGAAGACCACCCGGCCCCCCTCGGTGTCGTAACTCCGCACCTGGCCGGACGCGGTGGGGGAGGGGGCGGGACCGCTCGCGGGGCGCGCCGGCCGGGAGGGGACATGAGACACCGCCGGCCCGCCGGACGGCACGCTCGGACTGGCGGAGGGCGTCCTGGACGCGGTCGGCGGAGCGGTGGGGGTGGGGGTGGGGGTGGGGGAGGCGGCCGCCGCCGACTCCTGACGGGGCGCCACCTCGGCCGCGGTGATGGGCAGGGCGCGCGGCGGATCGTAGGCCGTGCCCGCCATCACCGTGTGGACGCCCCACCACGACAGGGTGGCCGCCGCGCCCGTGGCGAGCGACCACGCCAGCAGGTGTACGAGTCCTCTCAGCATCGCCGCCATCCTGCCCCACCCGTCCCCATGGTGTCGCGGGAACGCCGGCCGGGGTGAGGTTGTCCACAGGCGGCCGGAGCCCGGGCGGAGTTGTCCACAGGCCCCAGCCGGGCCCGCCCGCATGGCGTACGGTGCGGCGCATGGCAAGTGTTCTCGTGGTCGAGGACGACCCGTTCGTGCGCTCCGCGCTCATCCGGCACCTGACCGACGCCTCGCACACCGTGCGCAGCGTCGGCACGGCGCTCGAAGCGCTGCGCGAGGTCGCCCACCTCCGCTTCGACCTGGTCGTACTGGATCTCGGACTGCCCGATCTGGACGGCTCCGAGGCGCTGAAGATGCTGCGCGGCATCACCGACGTGCCTGTCATCATCGCCACCGCCCGGGACGACGAGGCGGAGATCGTCCGGCTGCTCAACGCCGGGGCGGACGACTACCTGACCAAGCCGTTCTCCGTCGAGCACCTGTCCGCGCGCATGGCCGCCGTACTGCGCCGGGCCCGCTCCGCCACCGGCGGGCAGCCGCCATCCACCGTGCTCCGGGTCGGCGGCCTGACCGTCGACCCGCTGCGCCGCCAGGCCGAGCTGGACGGCGTACGGCTGGACCTGACCCGCCGTGAGTTCGACCTGCTCGCCTTCCTCGCCGGACGGCCGGGAGTGGTCGTGGCGCGCAAGGAGCTGCTCGCCGAGGTGTGGCGGCAGTCCTACGGCGACGACCAGACGATAGACGTCCATCTGTCCTGGCTCAGGCGGAAGTTGGGCGAGACCGCCGCCCGGCCCCGCTATCTGCACACCCTGCGGGGTGTGGGCGTGAAGCTGGAGCCGCCCGGAGGGGAGCCGCCGCGATGAGATGGGCACTGGTCAAGGTCTGCCTCGCGGTCACCACGATGGTCGTGATCGCCTTCGCCGTCCCGCTCGCCCTGGTCATCCAGGAGATGGCCCGGGACCGCGCCTTCTCCAACGCCGAGCGCCAGGCCGCGGCGGTCGCGCCCGCCCTGTCCATCACCACCGAGCGCGAGCCGCTGGAGCGGGTCGTCGCCTCGGCGGGCTCCGACGCCCGGATGGCGGTGCACGTACCGGCCGGCGACGGCGCCGCCGTCGAGATCGGCCGTGCCCGGGCCACCGGCGAGGACATCGCGACCGTGCGGCGGACGGGCCGCGCCTCCACCGCCGACGTACCCGGCGGATCCACGCTGCTCCAGCCGGTCGCGCTGAGCTCCGGCGCCATCGCCGTCGTCGAGGTCTACGTCCCCGAGGCCGAGGTCGGCAAGGGCGTGGGCACGGCCTGGGCGGTGCTCGCGGGGGTGGGCGCGGCGCTCGTCGTCGGCTCGGTCGCCGTCGCCGACCGGCTCGGCGTACGGATGGTGCGGCCCGCGCAGCGGCTGGCCGAGGGCGCGCACGAACTGGGCGAGGGCAGGCTGGGCGCCCGGGTGCCCGAAGACGGACCGACCGAACTGCGGCTCGCGGCGGTCGCGTTCAACTCCATGGCCGACCAGGTCGTCCAACTGCTCGCGAACGAAAGGGAACTGGCGGCAGATCTGTCCCACCGGCTGCGTACGCCGCTGACCGTGCTGCGCCTGAACGCGGCCTCGCTCGGAGACGGGCCCGCCGCCGAGCAGACCCGGACGGCGGTCGCCCAGCTGGAGCGGGAGGTCGACACGATCATCCGCACCGCCCGGGAGGCCAAGCCGCAGACGGCGGCGGCCGGCCCGGGCGCAGGGTGCGACGCGGCCGAAGTCGTCCGCGAGCGGATGGAGTTCTGGTCGGCGCTCGCCGAGGACGAGGGCCGCAAGTGGCGGCTGGCCGGCGTCGAGCGGCCGGTGCGCATACCCGTGGCCCGCGCCGACCTCGCGGCCGCGTTGGACGCCCTGCTCGGCAACGTCTTCCGGCACACCGCCGAGGGCACCGCGTTCGCCGTCGACGTGCACAACGGCGACGACGCGGTGATCGTGCTGGTCTCCGACGCCGGACCGGGCATACCCGACCCGGACGCGGCGATACTGCGCGGGCGCGGATCGGGGAACGACGGCTCCACGGGGCTCGGCCTGGACATCGTGCGCAGGCTCGCGGAGTCCACCGGCGGGGACGTGCGGATCGGCTCCTCCGTGCTCGGCGGCACGGAGGTGCGGATCTGGATCCAGCTCGACGCACGCTCCCCGGTCCGCTCAGGACACCGGGGAGCGGTGCGCCGCCGCCGGCCGGGCAGATCGGCCGCACGCCTCGGCCGTACCCGGTCCCTTCCCTGAGCGGCCGCTCCCACCGTGCGGCCGCTCAGGGGGGAAAGCGTCCCGGCCGGTTCACCCCCGAGCCGGCCGGGACGCGCTGTGGGCCGGACGGGCCGTCAGACGGCGTCCGGCGACGGCAGCTCCCCGGTGCGGGCGGCCCTGCCGTACCAGTGGGCGCTGGACTTCGGGATCCGGGCGAGGGTGCTGTAGTCGACGTAGACCGCGCCGAACCGCTTGCTGTACCCGTAGGCCCACTCGAAGTTGTCCATCAGGGACCACAGGTAGTACCCGCGGACGTCCGCGCCGTCCGTGATGGCCCTGCGCACCGCCGCCAGGTGCGAGTGCAGGTAGGCGACGCGCTCCGGGTCGTGCACGCGGCCGTCGGCGTCCACCTTGTCGTCGTAGGCGGCGCCGTTCTCGGTGACGTACAGGGCCAGCCCCGGTGCCTCGCGGGAGTAGCGCATGATCAGCTCGTGCAGGCCGCTCGGGTCGATGGTCCAGCCCATCTCGGTGCGGTCGCCCGGCGTCTGGTGGAACGCCACGTCGTCCGCGCCGGGCCACGGCGAGTGCTCGCTCGCCCCGTGGCCGTCGGCCCGCGGGCCCTCCAGCGCCGTGTCCGCCGCCGACACCAGGGCCGGCGTGTAGTAGTTGAGACCGAGCGCGTCCAGCGGCTGGTGGGCGGTGCGCACATCGCCGTCCTGGACGAAGGACCAGTCCGTGAGGGAGGAGGTCGCCTCCAGCAGCGTGGCCGGGTAGGCACCGTGCAGCATCGGGCCGTGGAAGATCCCGTTGGCCAGGTCGTCGATCTTCTGGGCCGCCGCCAGGTCCGCGGGGTCCTTCGAGACCGTGCGGACCACCGAGGAGTTGAGGCTGACCGCGACCGAGTTGCGGGCGGGCATCGCCGACCGCAGCGCCTGCGTGCCCAGGCCGTGGGCCAGGTTGAGGTGGTGGGCCGCGCGCAGCGTGGCCGCGGGCTCGGTGCGGCCCGGCGCGTGCACCCCGGAGCCGTAGCCCAGGAAGGCGCTGCACCACGGCTCGTTGAGGGTGATCCACTGCTCCACCCGGTCGCCGAGCGCCTCACCGACGATCTGCGCGTACTCCGCGAAGCGCAGCGCGGTCTCGCGCTCGGGCCAGCCGCCCGCGTCCTCCAGTTCCTGCGGCAGGTCCCAGTGGTAGAGGGTGACCGCCGGCTTGATCCCGTGGTCCAGCAGCTCGTCCACGAGACGGCGGTAGAAGTCCAGGCCAACCTGGACGGCGGGGCCCCGGCCGGTGGGCTGCACCCGTGGCCAGGAGATGGAGAAGCGGTAGGCCTTCAGGCCCAGGTCCGCCATCAGGGCCACGTCGTCGCGGTAGCGGTGGTAGTGGTCGACAGCGATGTCACCGGTCTCACCTCCGGCGGTCTTGCCCGGGGTATGGCTGAAGGTGTCCCAGATCGAGGGCGTGCGGCCGTCCTCCCGCACCGCCCCCTCGATCTGGTACGCGGAGGTCGCGGCGCCCCAGAGGAATGCGGGCGGAAAGGTCACCGGGGTCACCGGCTGTGCGGACTCAGACATGGAAGCGCTCCCATAGGTGGTCGTGAAAGACCGACGATTCGAAAGGGGAGGTGGACAGGGATCGATGTGGGCGGAGGAAACAGCGGGAAAGGGGATGTAGGGGGCAGGGGGAACGGAAGGGGCGAGGGGCCGGGACCACGGTGACCCGGCCCCGGGACAGGCGGGGCGTGCGCGGCGGCCGGGCCGCCGCGCGGACGCGGACGCGGACGGGCCGCGGGCGCCGCGAGGACGGTCGCGGGCGCCGCGAGGACGGTCGCGGGCGGGTGCGGACCGGTCGCGGGCGTCAGCCCTTGACCGCGCCCTGCATGATGCCGCCCACGATCTGCTTGCCGAAGATCGCGAAGACCAGCAGCAGCGGCAGTGTGCCGAGCAGCGCGCCCGCCATGATCAGGGACTGGTCGGGGGTGTAGCCGCGGCCCAGGCCGGCGAGGGCGACCTGCACGGTCGGGTTGCCGGTCTGGGTCAGGACCAGGAAGGGCCACAGGAAGTCGTTCCAGGTCTGCACGAACATCAGCATCCCCAGCACGGCCATCGCGGGACGTGCCGCCGGGAACACCACGTGCCACACCACGCGCCAACTGCTCGCGCCGTCCACCCGGGCGGCCTCGATGATCTCGTCCGGCAGCGCCTGAAGCAGGTACTGCCGCATGAAGAACACACCGAACGCGCTGACCAGCGACGGCAGGATCACTGCCTGCAACTGGTCGGTCCAGTCCAGCTTGGCCACCATCATGTACAGCGGGATGATGCTGAGCTGCGGCGGCACCATCATCGTGCCGATCACGATCAGCATCAGCGCGCCCCGGCCCTTGAAGCGCAGCTTGGCGAAGGCGAAGCCGGCGATCGTCGACAGGAACACGACCGTCGCCGCGGAGGTCCCCGCCACGATCGTGGTGTTGACGAAGGCCTTGCCCAGATTGGCGTCCGTCCAGGCGACCTGGAGGTTGTGCGTCAGGTTCGAGCCGAACCAGAAGGGCGGCGGGGTCTGCGCCAGCCGGTTGTTGTTCCGGGAGGCGGCGATCGCCGTCCACACCAGCGGGAACAGCGAGCCGATGGTGAACAGGGCCAGGATCACGTAGGCGATCGGGCCGGCGTGCAGCTGTCCGCCCGCGCGGGCGGCCTTGGGCCGGCGCGTCCGGCGGGGCGCCTCGGTCGGCGTCTCGGGTTCGGGTTCGGTCAGGGTCGTCGTCGTCACGGCCGGTACTCCTTAACTACTGGCGCGCAGCCGGCGCGAGATGACGTAGTTGACCACGCCGATCACGATCAGGATCAGGAACATCGTCCAGGCGATCGCGGAGGCCCGGCCCAGGTGCTGGTTCACCCAGCCCTGCTCGTACAGGTACAGACCCAGCGTCTGGAACTGGTGCTCGGCACCGCCGGAGGCGCCCTTGTTGGCGTCGAACAGCAGCGGCTCGCCGAAGACCTGGCTGGCGCCGATGGTCGACACCACGGCGGTGAACAGGATGGTCGGGCGCAGCTGCGGAAGGGTGACGTGGAAGAACTGCCGGAACCGGTTGGCGCCGTCCAGGGCCGCCGACTCGTACAGGTCGTTCGGGATGGCCTGCATCGCCGCGAGGTAGATCAGCGCGTTGTAGCCCGTCCAGCGCCAGATGATGATCGTGGAGACGGCTATCTGGGAGGGCCACTTGTCGTTCTGCCAGTCGACGTTGTCGAAGCCGGCCGAGTGCAGCACCCAGTTGATCATCCCGTAGTCGCGGCCGAAGAGCAGCACGAAGACCAGCGAGGCGGCGGCGATCGAGGTCGCGTACGGCGCGAGCATCGCGACCCGGTAGAAGGTCGTGGCGCGCAGCCGGTAGTTCAGGATGTGCGCCAGTCCCATCGCCATCAGCAGCTGCGGGACCGTGGAGATGATGCCGATGGTCAGGGTGTTCCGCGCCGCGTTCCAGAAGAACTCGTCGTCGAAGATCCGGGTGTAGTTGCGCAGCCCGGCCCATTCCATGTCGGTCGGCGCCGTCAGCTCCACCGTGTGCAGCGAGGCCCACGCGGTGTAGATCAGCGGGAACAGCCCGAAGGCGACGAACAGGAGGAAGAACGGCGAGACGAACGCGTACGGGCTCCACCGCATGTCCCGCTGCCAGCGGCGGGACAGCCGCGCCCGGCGCCGGTGCTCCGCGTCGGCGGCGTCGGTCTCCGCCGGGCGGCCCGGGGCCGCGCCCCCCTCCTCGGGGGGCGCGGCGGTGTCGTGCCGGGTGGCCATACCGGTCACTTCTCCAGGTTGTTGTCGATGGTCTTGGTGGCCGTCGTCCACGCGTCGGCGGGCGACTTGCCCTTCGTCACGAGGAAGACACCGTTGTCCGTCAGACCCTGCTGGACGATCTGGTCCTTCGGGCCGATCACCTGGACCGGGATGGACTTGGCGGCCTCCGCGAAGATCTTGCCGATGGGCGCGTCACCGGTCATCTCGTTCTTCGCGTCGGTCACCGACGGCATGGTGTACGCGCCCGGCGCGCTCGGGAAGCTGCCCTGGACGGCGAACAGCTTCGCCTGCTGCTCGGGAGCCGTCAGCCAGGTGATGAAGTCCGTCGCCTCCTTCACGTGCTTGCCGCTCTTGGGCACGGCCAGGAAGGAACCGCCCCAGTTGCCGCCCTTCGGCGGCACGGCCACGTCCCACTTGCCGGCCGCGTCCGGCTTCGACTTGCCCTTGATGGTGCCGAGCATCCACGGCGGGCAGGCGACGGTGGCGAACTTGCTGTTCGCGATCGTCTGGTCCCAGGCCGGCTGGAACTGCGTCTGCGACTGGAGCAGGCCCTCCTGGGCGGCCTTGGCCGTCAGGTTGAAGGCGTTCTTGACGGCGGGGTTCTTCTTGTAGATGACGTCGCCGGAGGCGTCGTAGAACTTCTCCTTCTCACTGCT
This sequence comes from Streptomyces sp. NPDC087787, assembly GCF_044743035.1. Lineage (NCBI taxonomy): Bacteria > Bacillati > Actinomycetota > Actinomycetes > Kitasatosporales > Streptomycetaceae > Streptomyces > Streptomyces sp. NPDC087787. Next base: position 92,807 of record NZ_JBIUVQ010000006.1, on the reverse strand, counting down.
GAGGATCGCGTTGATCAGACCGCCGGGGGAGTCCATGAAGTAGGTGCCGTTGGGCGCCTTCTTCTTGAACCTCTCGCCCGCCGCGACGAACTTGTTCCAGTCGCCCGCCCAGAGCTTGCCGACCTCGTCGCGGTCGGTGGGCAGACCGGCCTGCTCGAAGAGGTCCTTGCGGTAGCAGATCGCCATCGGGCCGATGTCGGTGCCGAGGCCGATGGTCTGGTTGTCCTTGGTGGTGGCCTGCTGCCACTTCCAGTCCAGCCAGTTGCTCTTGTCCACGCCCGAGGCCTTGGAGAGGTCCTCGAACTTGGCCGCCTGGGTGGCGACGACCTCGGCGATGTTGCCGACTTCGATGGCCTGGACGTCCATCAGGCCGCTGTTGGTGGTCAGATGGTTGACGAGCGCCGGGTAGTAGTTCTCATTGCGCTCGGTGACGTTCTCCTGGATCCTGATGTTGGAGTGCAGGTTCTCGTACTCGGTGTAGAGGCCGGCCTCCTTGAAGCCCATGGTGCCGAAGAGCCCCAAGGTGATCGTGACCTTGTCACCGCCGTTGCCACCGCCGCCGGACGAGCCGGCCTTGTCTCCGCTGTCGCTGGAGCAGCCGGCCAGCAGCCCGGCCCCCAGCGACGCGGCTGCCGCCAGGACCACCGCCTTGCGGGCGATGGGTGTGCCCCCACTCGGACGAAGCCGAGAAGGGGCGAGGAAACGTGCTCGCATTGCGTCCTCCTGTTGCCCTGACGTGCCGACCCCCCGGCCAACTGCATGTTGGGCCCGTTTTACTCGCTGCGGCTCGGGCGGGGAACGTGCGGGTTGTGTATGTGTCAGGTACTGTGGGAGCGCTCCCACCAGTGATGTGTTGAAGAGTCGCGGGTTCGAGCGGGGGTGTCAAGGGTGTGAGCGAGGACAAATGCGTTCAGTTATCGGCCTGTTAGCTAACGCGGAAGGGTGAGGTTCGCGTCCCGGACATGCGGAGCCGCTCCTTCCCCGGAGGCCGCCGCGGCGGCCCCGGGCACGGCGTGCGTTCTCGGGAGACTGTTACATTCCAGGCCAAGGCGGTTTCGACGGCGGAAAGGCGGAGCCAATGACAGGCCACGGAGCGCGGGGCCGGAGCGGCGGCCGGCCGACCCTCGAAGAGGTCGCCGCGCGGGCCGGCGTCGGCCGGGGCACCGTCTCACGGGTGATCAACGGCTCGCCCCGGGTCAGCGACGCCACCCGGGCCGCGGTCGAGGCCGCGGTCGCCGAACTCGGCTACGTCCCCAACACGGCCGCCCGCGCCCTCGCCGCCAACCGCACCGACGCGATCGCCCTCGTCGTGCCCGAGCCGGAGACCCGCTTCTTCGCCGAGCCCTACTTCTCGGACATGCTGCGGGGTGTCGGAGCCGGACTGTCGGACACGGAGATGCAGCTGCTGCTGATCTTCGCCGGCAGTGACCAGAAGCGGCAGCGGCTGGCCCAGTACCTGGCCGCGCACCGGGTGGACGGCGTCCTGCTGGTCTCGGTGCACGCCGACGACCCGCTGCCGGACATGCTGTCCCAGTTGGAGATCCCGGCCGTGATCAGCGGTCCGCGGTCGGCGGGCGAGACCCTGACCTCGGTGGACTCCGACAACTACGGAGGCGCCCGCTCCGCCGTGGAGCACCTGCTGGCCCACGGCTGCCGCACCGTCGCCCACATCACCGGCCACATGGACGTCTACGGTGCCCAGCGCCGCGTCGACGGCTACCGCGCCGCCCTGCGCGACGCGGGCCACGAGGTGGACGAACTCCTCGTGGCGCAGGGTGACTTCACCGAGGGCGGCGGCCGCCGCGCGATGACGCGCCTGCTGGCCCACCGCCCCGACCTGGACGCCGTCTTCGCCGCCTCCGACGTCACGGCCGCCGGCGCCCGCCAGGTGCTGCGCGAGGAGGGCCGCCGCATCCCCGACGACGTGGCCCTTGTCGGCTACGACGACTCCGCCATAGCCCGCCACATGGACCCGCCCCTGAGCAGCGTCCGCCAGCCCATCGAGGAGATGGGCCGCGCGATGATCGACCTCCTGCTGAACGAGATCGCCGACCGCCGCCCGGCGGTGTCCCGCGGGCTGGAACGCAGGCAACTCGTGCTGCCTACGGAACTGGTGGTGCGGGCGTCGTCGTAACGGCCCCCGGCCCTGGTTCGCCGCGGTGGGTGGCTCCCGCCGCGACGAGAAGGGCGACGGTCTCGGCATGGGAATCGGCCACCGCCCACTCCAGGGGCGTACGGCCCGTGCCGTGATCCTCACGGAGATTCGGATCGGCGCCGTGCGCCAGCAGTTCGCGCACGGTCTCGGTGTGCCCCCAGCAGGCGGCCGCGCACAGGGGCGTGCCCTCCGACCCGCGCCCGCTCTCGGTGTCCGGACAGGCCCCGGCCGCGAGAATCAGCCGGACCGTCTCGGCATCCCCTTGCACGGACGCCGCATAGAGCGGAGTGGTGCCCTCCCTGTCCGCTCGCTCCGGATCGGCCCCGAGCCGCAACAGCGCCTCCGCGCGGGCGGTGTGACCCAGCATGGCCGCGTCGACGAGATGCCGGGAGAGCTTCTTGCGCCGGCGTCGGTTCATGGCCGGAGAGTAGCGGCTTCCGGTCCGGAGAGCCGATGGATATCAGCTCTCTGCCTCCAACACGTCGTACCCGTCGCACCCGACGGAGCCGGGAGTGAGGAGACGGCAGCGTGCCCGCCCTACAGTGAGGCCATGCCGGAAGAGCAGCACAAGGTGGCCGTGGACAGCGGAGTCGAGATCCCGGTCCCCGCCGACGGGGAGGTCTGGGCGGCCGGAGCGGTCATCCTCGACCGCGACGGCCGGGCCTTCGCCCAGAGGCGCGGCCCGGACCGGCGGCTCTTCCCCGACTGCTGGGACATCGTCGGCGGCCACGTCGAGCCCGGCGAGTCCTTGCTGGACGCCCTCGCCCGCGAAGTCGAGGAAGAGACCGGCTGGCGCCTGCGCCGGGTGCGGCGCCTGCTCGGGATCACCGCATGGACCGGGGACGACGGCAGCGGCATGAGACGGGAGGCCGACTACCTCGTCGAAGTCGACGGCGACCTGAATCACCCCGCCCTGGAATGGTCCAAGCACACCGCCTACGACTGGTTCGGCCCGGACGACCTTCCCCGGCTCAGGGAGAACCGAGCCCCCGGCGAACACCTCATCCACGACGTGATCGCGAAGGCTCTGCGAAACCCACCCGCCCGGCCCTGAACGGCCGGGCGGGCACGACTGCGGCCCGTCCGTGGGGGGCACACCACGGTCGTCGTGTGCCCCCGTCCCGAGCCCGGTTCAGAACAGTCCCTTGTAGCCCTTCCAGCCCGTCGCGATCTTTGTGCGGGCCCCGAACGAGCCCCGGCCGTCGCCCTTCTGGAGCCACAGGTTCCCCGAGGTGTCGCGCGCCACCAGGTCGGGCCTCCCGTCCGAGGTGATGTCGCCGACGCCGACGACCGCGTTGTACGAGGCACCCCACTTCGAGAACAGCTTGACCCGTTTCGTCGACAGCCCGCCCTTCGTCCCGTAGTACCGGTACAGAGTGCCGTTCTTGTGCCGTGCCAGCACGTCCCCGAGGCCGTCGCCGTTCAGGTCGCCGACTCCGACGATCTTCGTGTACGAGCCCCAGCCCGAGGCGATCTTCTTCCCGGCCGCCAGCGTGCCGTCGGGCTTCGCCGCGAAGAGGTACATCGCGCCCGTCGACGCCTTCCGCGCCAGCAGGTCGGTCAGCCCGTCGCCGGTGAGGTCCCCGGGCGCGGTGAGTATGTCGTAGGCCTTCCAGCCGGTGCCGCCGCTCAGCGTCCGGTACGGGGTCGAAGGCGTGAGCGGTTTTCCGCATGCGGGCCGGTACGCCCGCAGCGATCCGTTCGCCATCCGTACGAGGACGTCGTTGCACTTGTCCTTGTTCAGGTCCCCGAAGGGCACGGCGACCACTGAGGTGGGCCAGCCGCGCCCCGACGTCTTGCCGGAGAACTTCCCGGCGCCGTTCCCGTGGTGAAACGTGAGGGTCCCGTGCGAGTCGAGCGTCAGCAGGTCCGCGATCGCGTCGGGCGACGCCCCGGACCCCGCGTAGTCGCGCGGGACGGGCTGACCGCGGAGGAGCCGGACCGTCCCCTGGCGGCGCAGCGCCGCCCCCTGGCCGTCCGCCGGGTTCGCGGTGAGCTCCCAGGTGTACCGGCCGTTCGGCAGCGGGGTCTTGTACTTCTTGGCCGGGTCCATGCCCGTCCACTGCACGTCGAGCCGCCCGCGGGTGTCGCCGCCCTGGCGCCGGTCGACCACCCGGTTGGTGTTCTTGTCCCGGACCACGAGCGTCCAGGACGCGACCGGCTTGGAGAACACGCCGTCGAAGACCGCCGTCCCGCGCATGCCCGCGCGATCCGCGGGCCATTCGGCGTTGACGGATGTGGCCTCCGCCTCCCGCAGGGTGATCAGGGACTGGGTGGTGGTGCCCCCGGACGGCACGAGGTGGATGCGTTCCTGCGCGTCCACGTACGCGACGTTGCCGCTGTACCTGTCCACGGTCCAGCGGACGTGGCGCTGCGAGGTCCCGGTGTCGGGCAGTTCGCCGATGACCCGGGTGCTGGGAGAACCGGAGCTCACCGTGGTGAGGTTCAGCTTCCCGGCCTGCCGGTCGTGGGTGACGACGTAGCCGTCGCCGAGCAGCGCCTCCCCGGAAGGGACGGCCACCGCGGTCTTGTTCGTACGGTCGTACACCCCGGCGGGCCCGTCGGCGCCGCAGCTCCAGTACAGCCAGCGGCCCACGGCCTGCAACTCCTGCGGAACACAGCTCGCGCCGGTGTCGACGGTCTCGACCGCCTTCTTCGAGACGAGGTCGAGCGCCGAGACGCCGCCCGGCGTGGCAGCGGGCGTCCAGAGCCGGTTCTCCCAGACGGCGGCGGCGCTGGGGCTGCGCGTCAGAAGGACGTCGTCGTCCAGGCGGTAGACGGACTGCTTTTCGGGGGTGGTGTGGATCAGGTACCTGCCCGAGACGTCGGTGATCCGTCCGCCGGCCGGCACGCTGCGCTGGTAGTAGTCGTACTTGCCGGGGCCGTGGACCCGGAGCAGGTCCGATCCGCCGCTCCGGCGCTCGATCCAGGCGATGCGCCCGTCGCCGACGTCGAAGACCGACGCGCAGCCGGGGTCTGCGACCGGGCAGTCGTCCATGACCACATCGGATGTCGGGGTCAGGCGGGTGTGCTCGCCGTACTCGGGGGTGCCGGTCGCGGCCACGTTCCGGACGTAGGGGGTGCGGCGGCCGTTCGCCATCTCGGCGTCGACGAGTCTGCCCTGACTCAGGACGAGCCCCTCGACCGGGACGACCGGCCGGGGCAGTGGCCTGACCGTGGTGACGACGGGCGCGCTGTCGTCGCCGGGGCGGATGTGCTGGATGCCGCGGTCGTCGAGGGTGGCCGACGTGCGGCCGATGGCGAGGGCCGTGCCGTCGGGGGCGGCCACCAGGCCGGTGCCCGACCCCGTGACCACGGCGATGGACTGCCCGCCCGCGACCGGCGTCGCCTTGAGGGTGGTGATGGCACCGGGGCGGTAGACCAACCAGTCGCCGACGAGGGCCAGTTCGTGGCCCGGTTTGGAGAAGCCACTGTCCAGCGCGACCTCGACCGGCGTCGCCGACACGTCGGAGCGGGGCAGCACCAGCACGGTGGACGCGGTGGAGCTGTAGACCACGATGTGGTCGGGGGAGATCCTCGCCCGGTAGTAGCCGCTGGGCAGCCGCTGCGTCCAGCCCTGGACCCGGCCCGTCTCCCGGTCGACGAGGACCATCCGGTCCGTGCCGTCCCTCTGCCGGCTCTGGAACAGCACGCTGGTCGCGTCGGCCCCGTGCGGCTGGCCGAGCACCATGTCCTCCGGCGCGCCGACGACCGGCACGTCGCGGGTGGTTCCGTCAGGGCCGCTGGTCAGCAGATGCATGACCCGGGTGGATGTCCCGTCCCCGGTGGCGGAGTTGCGAAAGGTGACGACGGTGGTGCCGTAGACGGAGAGCACGCTCTGCCCCTCGGGGACGTGCACCGTACGGGTCGTCCCGTCGGAGGCGTCCCACAACTCCACCCGGTCGGGGTAGCGGTACGCGAGTACGTCGCTGCCCGTCGCTTCCTTGAAGTACGAGCCTTCCGGTTTCGGTACAGGGACCGGCGCGCCGCCGCCGTAACGCGACCAGACGAGACCGGAGTAGCCCTCGAGCTGGTGGAAGAAACCCTGGCTGCCGGCGCCGTCCGCGCCGGTCAGGGTGTTGGCGGCATAGAGCGAGGCCGAGGTGTAGGTGTTGCGCAGGGCCGCCGGGACGACGGTCTCCTGAGGTACGGCAGGCGCCGCGGAGGCGACGCCGGGTGCCAGCGGACCGGTACCGGCCAGTAGGGCAGCGAATGCGGTGACGACGATACCGGCGGGTCTCGCACCACGGTGGTGCACAACGGCATTGCGGAACAAGGATGCCCCTCCGAGAAGCCCGAGGGGTGGGCGATGTCGTCCATGACGACCCGGCTCCCAGCCGTCGCGTCCCCCCGGAAAGTCGGCTGATATTACCGCCATCGGGCGTCACGGCTGTGCATGAGGAGAACGAAAGAGGCCGATGACCTTGTTGTTGCAGGTCATCGGCCTCTTCGAGGAGGGTGAGTGACGGGACTCGAACCCGCGGCATCCTGGACCACAACCAGGTGCTCTACCAGCTGAGCTACACCCACCATGACCGGTCACAGGGATTCTGCGGTTTCCCCGACCGGCCGAGAAGAAGTCTACAGGGTCCGAAGGGGTGCTCGCGCACAGGTTTCGCGGCGCCCCTTCGAGGGACCCCGCTAGACCTTCTGAGCAGGCAGGACGTGCTTCGCCGCGATCGCCTTGGCGGTGTCGGAGTCGGGGCCGGGCTGCGGGACGAAGACGGCCTCGCGGTAGTAGCGCAACTCCGCGATGGACTCGCGGATGTCGGCCAGGGCGCGGTGGTTGCCGTTCTTCTCCGGGCTGTTGAAGTACGCCCGCGGGTACCAGCGCCGGGCCAGCTCCTTGATCGAGGACACGTCCACGATCCGGTAGTGCAGGTAGCCCTCCAGCGCCGGCATGTCGCGCAGCAGGAAGCCGCGGTCGGTGCCGACCGAGTTTCCGCACAGCGGGGCCTTGCCGGGCTCCTTCACGTGCTCCCGCACGTAGGCCAGGACCTGCTCCTCGGCGTCCTTGAGCGTCGTGCCGCCGGCCAGCTCGGCGAGCAGGCCGGACGCGGTGTGCATCTCACGCACCACCTCCGGCATCGTCTCCAGCGCCGAGTCCGGCGGCCGGACGACGATGTCGACTCCCTCGCCGAGTACGTTCAGCTCGGAGTCGGTGACGAGGGCGGCCACCTCGATGAGCGCGTCGTCGGACAGCGAGAGGCCGGTCATCTCGCAGTCGATCCACACCATGCGATCGTTCATGTGTCTCACCTTACGGCGCCCCGCCGCGACCCGGACCGACCGTGCGGCGACCTAGTCCGACAGCGGCCGCTGCCAGCACGGGCGGGTGGACGGGACCCGGAGGTCCGTCCGCCCGCCCGTCGCGGGTCAGGAGCCGCCGCGCTGGCCCGGAACGCTCACCGACAGCGCCGCCGCGGTGCGGCGGGACTGGTGAGGAACCTGGCTCTCCGGGTGGAAGGAGGGCAGCGGCGACACGGGGCCGGCCGGGGGCGCCGCGGAGTGCGGTCCCGGGCCGCCCGGCATGCCGGCCGTTCCCGAGGCGAGGTCGCCGTCGCCCTGCCGCTCGTTCTGCGGACGCCGTGCCCGGTAGGCCGCCCGGTACGCCGCCGGGGACGAACCCAGCTGCCGCCGGAAGTGGCCGCGCAGCGCCACGGGGGAGCGGAAGCCGCAGCGGCCCGCCACCTCGTCGACCGAGTAGTCGGACGTCTCCAGCAGCCGCTGCGCCTGGAGCACCCGCTGGGTGATCAGCCACTGCAGCGGCGCGCTCCCGGTCAGGGAACGGAAGCGGCGGTCGAACGTACGCCGGCTCATGTACGCCCGCGCGGCCAGCGTCTCCACGTCGAACTGCTCGTGGAGGTGCTCCAGCGCCCAGGCGACGACCTCGGCGAGCGGGTCGGCGCCGATCTCCTCCGGTAAAGAGCGGTCCAGGTAGCGTTCCTGGCCTCCGCTCCGGCGAGGCGGGACCACCAGCCGCCGGGCCAGCGCGCCCGCCGCCTCGTTGCCGTGGTCCGAGCGCACGATGTGCAGGCACAGGTCGATTCCGGCCGCCGTGCCCGCCGACGTCAGCACGTCGCCGTCGTCGACGAACAGCTCTCTGGGATCCACGTGCACCGACGGATAGCGCTTGGCCAGCGTCGGCGCGTACATCCAGTGCGTGGTCGCCGGCCGGCCGTCCAGCAGGCCGGCCGCGGCGAGTACGAACGCCCCGGTGCACAGGCCCACGATGCGGGCCCCCTCCTCGTGCGCACGGCGCAGCGCGTCGAGCGCCTCCGCCGGCGGCGGCGAGGTGATCGAGCGCCAGGCCGGCACGACGACCGTGCCCGCCCGCGAGATCGCCTCCAGGCCGTTCGGCGTGGTGAGTTCCAGGCCCCCGGTGGTCCGCAGCGGGCCGTCCTCGCCCCCGCACACCAGCAGTCGGTAGCGCGGTACGCCGGCGTCCTGGCGGTCAACCCCGAACACCGACAACGGTATGGAACTCTCGAAAATGGGGCCGCCGCTGAACAGCAGCACCGCGACGATCTCCTTGCGGCGTCGCCCGGAAAGCTTCCGGGCCGCCGTTTCCGGCGCGGCAGTGGAGTCGTGGCTCATACTGCTAAGCCCCCCTCGGTGGTCGCGGCTCCTCGGTTGTGTCGCTCCTGCACGTTTCCCCTCGGTCCTGCACGAGTCCCCCGCCGTAAGACAGTCAAGATCGAATCTACTGCGTCCCGCCGTGCCGTGTTGACCAGTTCGTCACCCGGCACATTGTCGACATGGCAACTTGGCGTGAAGCATTCGATCACGAAGCGTTGCACTCGGGGAGCGTGCAGGGAAGTGCGCCTCGTCGTGGTGGCCAATCCCCGTAGGGTGCACGAGGTCGCAAAGACCCTTTCCTTGCAGGTGGAACGGGGGGTGGGGGGTGCTTCGGCCGGAGAATGCACAGATTCGAGAAGTTGGCTGAAAAGATGCGCCTGCGTGCGCAAAAACCGGTCAGCCGACCGGTGCCGTTCCGCCCGGGTCCCGACCGCCCCGGTGTGCCCCGGGTTCCGTCCTGTGGTGGCGGCCGTGGTGCGCAGCGCGTTCCTCGGCGCGGAGCCGGGCCGCCGCGCGCTCGCAGCGGCGCAGCAGTACGCCACAGGCGCCGGTGACGGCCGCGAGACCCAGGCCGGTGCCGGCGGCGCCGGCGAACGACGTGCCGTACCAGAGCAGGACCAGGGGGACGAGGGCGGAGGCGAAGGCGGCCCAGCGCACCACCTCGCCCGCGGTGTCGCCCGTGGCGGCCCCGGGCGTCGCGGTGTCCTGCCCGGTGTCCGACGCGCTGTCCCGCGGGGGAGGCAGGCCTCGGTCGGGAACGGTACGAGGTCCGGACACGGCGTGCTCCCTACGGCGGCGGCTCCCCGGGATCAACGCGTGTTCCAGGGGTCGGTCACTGTGCGGCACAGGGGCGGGCTCGCCGCGGCCTCCCGCCGGCGCCCTCCGCTACCGTGTTCCCACCCGTCGCGGAAAGTGAATCCCGCACATACCGCCTGTACGGGGCAGCAACCATTGCGTTACGGGCGTGGCTCGTGCATGCTCCGGGGAACCGCCACGGAGAGTGCGCGGGATCTGGGCTAAGGAGGCGTGCCGCCGTACCCTTGGGGGTATGGGGACGGGAAGACCATTCCCGGACACAGCTTCGCCGCAGACTGTCGTCCCCGACAAAGGATCACCTCGCCGAGACAGCCATGGCCGGTCACGAATTCTTCGAACCCGCGGACCGCAAGCGACCGCTCGCCGACCCCACGGCGGCCGATCCCCTGGCGGCGGAAGAGTCACGCCATCCCTGCGATCCGGCGTTCAAGCACGGCGTCGTCGTCGGCTTCGACGGGTCCACCTCCAGCGAACGTGCCCTCGCCTATGCGATCGGCATGGCGCATCGCACCCACTCGGGCCTGATCATCGTCCACGTCGCCAACCGGCTGCCCACCACGGTGTGGGCGGGGTGCGAGCCCCCCGTCTTCGTGGACGTGCCGGACCACCGCACCGAGGTCCTCGGCCTCGAACTCGCCTGCGCGGAGTACCTGGCGGAGGTGCCGTGGATCCTCGTCGAGCGCGGCGGCGACATCTGCCACGAACTCGAAGAGGTCGGCAAGGAGTACGAGGCGGACGCGATCGTCGTGGGCTCCACGCACGGGCTCGTGGGGCGCCTGTTCGGCTCGGTGGCGGGCCGGCTCGCCAAGCGCGCGCAGCGGCCGGTCGTCGTCATCCCCTAGCCGGCTCCCTCCGCTGACTCCCCTTCTCTTCACGGCGCGTACGTTTCCGCGAAAATACCGGCACGCAGAGGTGTTTGTGCCCTTGTGAAGGGCATATACCGGTCACCGCACAACTGCGCAGGCATGAAGGGAGCTTGCCGTGGCCAACGACGTCTCTGCGGGAAGCACCACGACCACCATCCTCGGCCGACTCGCCCTCGGTGTGACCCTGCTGGCCTTCGGCCTCGGGTACACCGAAGTCATCAACGGAGTGACGGCGAACGACGCGGTGACACTCGCTCACTATGTGGGCGGCGTCGCGCTGTTCGTCGCCGGACTGCTGGCCTTCCGCGATCGCGACACCGCGACCGGTACGGCCTACGGCGCACTTGGCGCCCTCTGGTTCACCTGGGCCGTCTCGGCGGGAAGCCAGGTGTCCGCCAACGGCGCGGGACTCTTCCTGCTCCTGTTCGCCCTCGTGGCCCTGACGTTGACGCTCGCCGGCGGCGATGTCCTCGGCCAGGGCACCTACGGTCTGTTCTTCGTCTCTCTGGTGCTGCTCGCCATCGCACGGTTCGCCGACACCGGCGGTCTGGCGAAGGTGGGCGGCTGGTTCGCCGTGGCGGCGGGAGCGGTCGCCTGGTACGCGGCGACGGCGGCGCTCGCCCACTGGCCCACGGAACTTCCGCGGCGCGCTGCGGGCCGGGGGGTGACGGCCACCGGTTAGCCGCGCGGGCTGGGGAGTGGGGTGGGTTGCTCCCCGGCAGGTGAGAACGGACCCCCGCGTGTGGGTGGCACACGTGGGGGTCCGGTCTGTTTGTTCTGCCCGTGCGGGTGCGTGGGGGCTGGTCGCGCCCACGCGGCGGAGCCGCATGTCGATGCAGCCCCGCGCCCCTTCGGTGCGCCCCTGCGAGGCGACCTACAGGGGGCTGCTACTCCACCGTCACCGACTTGGCGAGGTTCCTGGGCTTGTCGATGTCACGGCCCAGGGCCAGGGCCGTGTGGTAGGCGAGGAGTTGGAGGGGGATGCCCATGAGGATGGGGTCGAGCTCGTCCTCGTTCTTGGGCACGACGATCGTCTGGTCGGCCTTCTCCTGCTCCTGGTGGGCGACGGCGAGGATCCTGCCGCTGCGGGCCTTGATCTCCTCCATGGCCGCGCGGTTCTTCTCCAGCAGGTCGTCGTCCGGCACGATCGCCACCGTCGGCAGGGCGGGCTCGATCAGGGCCAGCGGGCCGTGCTTGAGCTCGGAGGCCGGGTAGGCCTCGGCGTGGATGTAGGAGACCTCCTTCAGCTTCAGGGAGGCCTCGCGGGCCACCGGGTAGCCCCGGACCCGGCCGATGAAGAGCATCGAGCGGGCGTCGGCGTAGTCCCGGGCCAGCCGCTCGATCTCCTCCTCCTGCTTCATGATCTCGGAGATCTGCTCCGGCAGCTTGCGCAGTCCCTCGATGATCCGCTTGCCGTCGCGCACCGACAGGTCGCGGATGCGGCCCAGGTGCAGGGCGAGCAGCGCGAAGGCGACGCAGGTGTTGGTGAAGCACTTGGTGGACACCACGCAGACCTCGGGCCCGGCGTGGACGTAGATGCCGCCGTCCGCCTCGCGGGCGATGGCGGAGCCCACCACGTTGACGACGCCGAGCACCCGCGCGCCCTTGCGCTTGAGCTCCTGCACGGCCGCCAGCACGTCGTACGTCTCACCGGACTGGGAGACCGCGATGTACAGCGTGTCGGGGTCGACCACCGCGTTGCGGTAGCGGAATTCGGAGGCCGGCTCGGCGTCGGCGGGGATGCGGGCCAGCTCCTCGATCATCTGGGCGCCGATCATGCCCGCGTGGTAGGAGGTGCCGCAGCCGAGGATCTTCACCCGGCGCACCGCGCGCGCCTCACGGGCGTCGAGGTTGATGCCGCCGAGGTGCACCGTGGCGAACCGGTCGTCGATCCGGCCGCGCAGCACCCGGTCCACGGCCTCGGCCTGCTCGTGGATCTCCTTGTGCATGTAGGTGTCGTGGCCGCCCATGTCGTAGGAGGCCGCCTCCCACTCCACGGTGGTCGGCTCGGCGGTGGTGCGGGTGCCCTCGGTGGTGTACGTACGGAAGTCGTCGGCCTTGAGGGTGGCCATCTCGCCGTCGTCGAGGGTGACGATCTGCCGCGTGTGGGTGACCAGGGCGGCGATGTCGGAGGCGACGAACATCTCCTTCTCGCCGATGCCGAGCACGACCGGCGAGCCGTTGCGGGCCACCACAATCCGGTCGGGGAAGTCCGCGTGCAGGACGGCGATGCCGTAGGTGCCCTCGACCATGCGGACGGCGGCGCGGACCTTCTCCTCCAGCGTGTCCGCCTCGGAGCGGGCGATGAGGTGGGTGAGCACCTCGGTGTCGGTCTCGGAGAGGAACTCCACGCCGTCCGCCTGAAGCTTGCGGCGCAGGTCGGAGGCGTTGTCGATGATGCCGTTGTGCACGAGGGCGACCTTGTTGTCGGCCGACATGTGCGGGTGGGCGTTCACGTCGGAGGGGGCGCCGTGGGTGGCCCAGCGGGTGTGGGCGATGCCCGTGGTGCCCTTGAAGCGCGCCGGCACCTTGGCCTCGAGGTCGCGGACCCGGCCCTTGGCCTTGACCATCTTCAGACCCGCCGTCTTCGGCGAGGTGACGGCGATGCCCGCGGAGTCGTAGCCGCGGTACTCCAGACGCTGAAGGCCTTCCAGGAGCAAGGGGGCGACGTCACGCTTGCCGATGTATCCGACGATTCCGCACATGTACAGGTACCCCTCAGCCATAGACGATCCGGCGCAGCTGCCGGAGGGAGAGTTCCGGCGGTGCCACCGCGCGGTACTGCAGGTCCGCCCCGATCCGTTCGAAGATCTCCGCGTTCACCAGGCCCTGGGCCTGGAGCTCGCGGTGGCGGCGACGGACGAACTCCTCGGTCGTCTCGTCGAAGTAGGCGAGCACGTCCTGGACCACCCGGAGTGCCTCGCCCCGGTTCAGGGGCGTGGACCGCGTCAGATGATCAACAAGTTCGTCGTGCACCCGGTGGATTCTGGAGTAAGGGGCGGGCTTTCGCAAGAAACCTGCCCGATTTCGGGCAGGGGAGTGTCGGTGGGGCCGTTCGGGGCGGCCCGCGGTGATGTCGGTGAGCGCGAGTGTGCGGGTCCCGGGGCGCCGCCGTCCAGGACTCACCCGCCCTCGCTCTGGATGATTTCCGTCATCGGGAGATTGTTTCGCCGCATCTGCGGGAGAGTGGTCCATACCGTCGGGGCTCCGTGGAGTCCCCGAGCCGAACGAAGGGAGCGCATGTGAGACGGCACCACAGCACGACTCCCCGCGGAATCCGGATGCCCAGGACCAGTCGGGCCCTGGGCTCGCTGCTGCTCGTGGCCGCGGCCGGGGCCTTCGCCGTGGGCGCGACGCCCGCCGGTGGGGCGGCGCCCGCCGGTGGGGCGGCGCCCGCGCCGGCCGCGACACCGCTGGGCCAGGTGGTCCCGGCCCCGGCCTCCGTCCAGGCGGGCGGAAACCCGTACCGCGTCACGGCGGGCACCCGCATCCGCGTCGACGGCTCCCCGGAGGCGCGCCGGGTGGGCGAGTATCTCGCGGACGTCCTGCGGCCCTCCACCGGCTACCGCCTGCCGCTGACCACCCAGGGCAAGGGCGGCATCCGCCTGCGGCTGGCCAAGGGGTCGTACGGCGCCGAGGGCTACCGGCTGGACAGCGCGGCGAGCGGGGTGACGATCACCGCGGGGGAGCCGGCCGGCCTCTTCCACGGAGTGCAGACCCTGCGGCAGCTGCTGCCCGCCGCCGTCGAGAGGAAGTCCGTGCAGCCGGGCCCGTGGCTGGTCGCCGGCGGCACCATCGAGGACAGCCCGCGCTACGCCTACCGGGGCGCCATGCTCGACGTCTCCCGGCACTTCTTCACCGTCGCGCAGGTCAAGCGCTACATCGACGAACTCGCCCTGTACAAGATCAACGAGCTGCATCTGCACCTGAGCGACGACCAGGGCTGGCGCATCGCCGTCGACTCCTGGCCGCGCCTTGCGGCCCACGGCGGCTCGACGCAGGTCGGCGGCGGCACGGGAGGCCACTACACCAAGGCCGACTACCGGGAGATCGTCCGCTACGCCGCCTCCCGCCATCTGGAGGTCGTCCCCGAGATCGACATGCCCGGCCACACCAACGCGGCCCTCTCCTCCTACGCGGAGCTGAACTGCGACGGCGCGGCGCCCCCGCTGTACACGGGCACCCAGGTCGGGTTCAGCTCGCTGTGCGTGTCCAAGGAGATCACCTACGACTTCGTGGACGACGTCGTCCGCGAGCTCGCCGCCCTCACCCCCGGCCGTTACCTGCACATCGGCGGTGACGAGGCGCACTCCACCAGCCACGACGACTACGTGAAGTTCATGGACCGGGTGCAGCCCGTCGTCGCCAAGTACGGCAAGACGGTGATCGGCTGGCACCAGCTGACCGGCGCCACCCCGGCCAAGGGCGCGCTCGCTCAGTACTGGGGCCTGGACTCCACCAGCGCGGCGGAGAAGGCCCAGGTCGCCCGGGCCGCGCAGAACGGCACCGGGCTGATCCTGTCCCCGGCCGACCGGGTGTACCTGGACATGAAGTACACCAAGGACACCCCGCTCGGACTGGCCTGGGCCGGCTATGTCGAGGTGCGGCGGTCCTACGACTGGGATCCGGGCGGCTACGTGCCGGGCGCCCCCGCCTCCGCGATCCGCGGTGTCGAGGCGCCGCTGTGGTCGGAGACCCTGTCCACCTCCGCCGACATCGACGCCATGGCCTTCCCCCGGCTGCCAGGCGTCGCCGAACTCGGCTGGTCGCCCGCGGCCACGCACGACTGGGACACCTACCGGACGCGTCTGGCGGCCCAGGCGCCGCGCTGGGACGCGCTCGGGATCGGCTACCACCGCTCCCCGCAGGTGCCCTGGCCGGCGCGGTAAGGACAGCGGCGGGAACAGCGCCGGGAACACGCGCGACGGGCACCCCGGAGGACCGTACTCCGGGGTGCCCGTCCGTCCGGGCCGGAACTCAGCGCCCCGCGAGGGGATTGCGCAGGGTTCCGGCGAGCTGGAGCGCCCCGGAGGGGTCCGCGAGGTCCACCATCTGGCGGTTGTCGCGCAGTTGGAGCCGGTTGAGGCAGGACAGGGCGAACTCGGGGGCGAACAGGTCGTACCGAGCGAACTTCCAGGCGAGTCCGGGCACCGACTCCTGGTACTCGCGGACCGCCTCGGCCACCGACTGCCAGAAGTCGTCCTCCGCCAGGACCCCCTCGGCGGCGAGAGTCGCGGCCAGGAAGCGGAAGAAGCAGTCGAAGACGTCCGTGAACAGGGACAGCAGCTTCTGCTCGTCCGGGACCTCCACCCGGATCCGCCGCACCTCGGGCGGCAGCGCGGCGTCCGGGTCGAGCACCGCGATCTCCTCGGCGATGTCCTTGAAGACCGCCCGCCGCACCTCGCCGTCCTCAAGCACCAGGATCACGTTCTCGCCGTGCGGCATGAACACCAGGTCGTAGGCGTAGAAGCTCTGCAGGAGAGGGGTGAGGTAGGCGCGCAGGTAGCCGCGCAGCCACTGCCGAGGGGACAGCCCGGAGCGCTCGATCAGGGCGCCCGCGAAGGACGCGCCCTCGTGATCGACGTGCAGCAGCGAGGCCATGGTGGCCAGGGACTCGCCGTCCCGCAGCGAGGGCAGCGGGCTCTCGCGCCACAGCGCGGCCAGCATCTTCCGGTACGGCGAGTAGCGGTCCGTCGCCTCCTCGTACTCCAGGTGCCGGTAGCCGACGGCCGCCCGCTCGCGGATGATCGTCAGACCGGTCGACTTCAGCACCGGATCGTCGGCGATGAGCTGGGCCAGCCAGTCGTTGATGGCCGGGGTGGCCTCCATGTAGGCGGCCGAAAGGCCGCGCATGAAGCCCATGTTGAGCACGGACAGCGCGGTCTTGACGTAGTGCCGGTGCGGGTTCGTGCGGTTGAAGAGGGTCCGGACGGACTGCTGGGCCAGGTACTCGTCGTCGCCCTCGCCCAGGCAGACCAGGTGCCTGCGGGCGATCTCGGCGGCGAAGGTGACGGTGAGCTTGTTCCACCATTGCCAGGGGTGGACGGGCATGAGCAGGTAGTCGGCGGGGTCGAGGCCCTTGCCGGTGAGCCGGGCGTGGAAGCGCTCGACGGTCTTGGCGCCCAGCTCCTCGCGCAGGAACGCCTCGTACTCGATGCCGACGCCCGCCGTGAACGCCGCCCGTGAGCGGTGCGCGGCCAGCCACACCAGCCGGACGGGGCTCGCGGTCTCGGGGGCGTACGACAGGTACTCGTGACCCCCGAAGCCGAGCCGCCCGTTGTTGGCGACGAAGCAGGGGTGGCCCTCGGTCATGCCGCTCTCGATGTCCTGGAACGAGCCCTTCGCCAGCTCGGCGGCGGTGACCCGCGGCTTGGACAGCTTGTAGCAGGTGCTCGCCAGGGTGGAGGAGATCTCCTCCAGGTAGACCGGCAGGATCTCGTCGCTCAGTCCCAGCGACGTCTTGAACTCGATGAAGAAGTCCAGTGCGGCGAGGGGGAGTTCGGCGCCGCCGCGCCGGCGGGAGATCGAGTCCGGGTCCACCTGCCAGTGGTCGAGGGCGCGGCGGACGGCGGTGAAGCGGTAGCGGGTGAGACCGTCGTCGCTGTCGACGGCGAAGTGGCCGCCGTCCGGCCGGGGGGCGAGCAGCCGCTCGTGCGTGAACTCGGCGAGCGCCTTGCGTATGAGCAGGCGGTTGGCGGTCTCCCAGTGCTCCGGGGAGAGGTGGGACACGGCGTCGGCGAGGGTCATGCGGCCACCCCCGTCGCCGCGGTGAACCGCTCCCGGGTGCAGAAGCTCAGCAGCGCCGTCTTCTCGGGCTTCCGGACCTCCCGCTCCGGCACGAAACCGACCGCTTCGTTCAGCGCCTGCACGGCCGTGTTGCGCACGTCGGGCTCCACCACGACCCGTCGGGTCGCCGGATCCTCGAACAGGTGCCGCATCACGGCGGTGAGCACGGCCCGGGTGAACCCGTGCACGGGCGTGTCGGTCGGCGCGACCAGGAAGTGCATGCCGACGTCACCGGGCTCCGGCTCGTACAGCCCCACCAGCTCGCGGTGGGCCGGGTCGTACCGCTCCATCAGGAAGGCGGGCTCGCCGTCGTGCAGGCCGACGAAGGCGTCGTGGTGGGGGTCGGCGGCGATCTCCGTGTAGGCGCGTTCGACGTCCGTGAGCGTCGCGTCCTGCATCATCCAGAACGTCGCCTTGGGATGGGTGACCCAGCCGTGCAGCGACTCGGCGTCCTTCAGCGGGTCGAGCGGACGGAACGTGAGGGTCATACGGCGAACTCCTGGAAGGCGATGGACTTCTCGACCGGGTAGTGCTCGGCGCCCAGCAGCTCGCGGATGATGCAGCTGTTGCGGTACGCGCCCATGCCCAGGTCGGGGCTGGTGACGCTGTGGGCGTGCACGCCGCCGTTCTGGAGGAAGACGCCCCGGCCGGTGACGTCGATGGCGTAGTTGCGGCCGATGTCGTGGTTGCCGTGGGAGTCGTAGCGCAGCCGGTCCCGGATCGGCTTCAGGAACTCCGGTTCGGCGTACCGGTAGCCGGTGGCCAGGACCAGGCCCTCGGTGCGCAGCTCGAAGTCCTTCCCCTGCTCCTCCTGGCGGAAGGTGAGGGTGTACGCGCCGTCGTGGTGAGTCGCCCCGGTGAGCGCGGAGTTGGTGAGCAGACGGGTGGGGACGGGGCCGGAGAGGTTCTTCTGGTAGAGCAGGTCGAAGATCTCGTCGAGCAGGGTGCCGTCGATGCCCTTGAACAGGCCCTTCTGCTGCTCGGTGAGGCGGTAGCGGGTCTGCTCCGGCAGCGCGTGGTAGTAGTCGATGTACTCCGGGGAGGTCATCTCCAGGGTGAGCTTGGTGTACTCCAGCGGGAAGAACCGCGGGGAGCGGGTGACCCAGTTCAGCCGGTAGCCGTGGACGTCGATCTCGCCGAGCAGGTCGTAGTAGATCTCCGCGGCGGACTGGCCGCTGCCCACCAGCGTGATCGACTCCTTGCGCTGGAGCTCCGCCTTGTGCTCCAGATAGCGGGAGTTGTGCAGGAAGTCGCCGGTCAGGCCGCGGCAGGCCTCGGGGAGGTACGCGGGTGTGCCCGTGCCGAGCACCAGGCGGCGGGCGCGGTACGCGGCTCCGGTGTGCGTGCGCACGGTGTACAGCTCGTCGCCCTCGTCGTACGTCACCTCGGTGACCGTCGAGCCGAAGCGGACGCTGCTCAGCCGGGACGCCGCCCACCGGCAGTAGTCGTCGTACTCGACGCGCAGCGGGTAGAAGTTCTCCCGGATGTAGAACGAGTACAGGCGGCCCTTCTGCTTCAGGTAGTTGAGGAAGGAGAACGGGGAGGTCGGGTCGGCCAGGGTGACCAGGTCCGACATGAACGGGGTCTGGAGGTGGGCGCCGTCGAGGAACATGCCCGAGTGCCACTCGAAGTCGGGCTTGGACTCCAGGAAGACGCCGTTCAGTTCGGCGATCGGCTCGGTGAGGCAGGCCAGGCCGAGGTTGAAGGGGCCCAGGCCGATGCCCACGAAGTCATGGGTCTCGTAGGGGGCTTCAGGACGCGCGGTCAAGGGACTCTCCCAGGTACTGCTCGGCGTGGCCGGCGATCAGATCGAGGACGGCGGTGAGGTCGTCGGTCGTGGTCTCGGGGTTGAGCAGGGTGAACTTCAGGTAGTGGCGGCCGGCGACCTTGGTGCCCGCGACCGCCGCGTCGCCGGAGGCGAACAGGGCCTTGCGGGCGTGGAGGTTGGCGCGGTCGATCTCGGCCGGGTCGGTGACGGCAGCCGGGACGTAGCGGAAGACCAGCGTGGACAGCGACGGTTCGACGACGACGTCGAACCGCGGGTCGGAGGCGAGCAGTTTCCAGCCCGCGGCGGCCAGGTCGCACACCTCGTCGAAGAGCTGCCCGATGCCGTCGGCGCCCATCACGCGCAGGGTCATCCACAGCTTGAGGGCGTCGAAACGGCGGGTGGTCTGCAGGGACTTGTCGACCTGGTTGGGGATGCGCTCGGACACCGCGCGGCGCGGGTTGAGATAGTCCGCGTGATAGGTGGCGTGCCGCAGGACCGAGGCGTCCCGGACCAGTACGGCGGAGGAACTCACCGGCTGGAAGAAGGACTTGTGGTAGTCGACGGTGACCGAGTCGGCGCGTTCGATGCCGTCGAGCAGCTCGCGGCGGGTGGGGGAGACCAGCAGGCCGCAGCCGTAGGCCGCGTCGACGTGCAGCCAGGTGCCGAACCGTTCGCACAGCTCGGCGATCTCGGGCAGCGGGTCGATGGAGCCGAAGTCGGTGGTGCCGGCGGTGGCGACCACGGCCATCGGGACCAGTCCGTCGCGGCGGCAGCGCTCCAGCTCATGGGCGAGCGCGAGGGTCTGCATGCGCTTGTCGTGGTCGACCGGGACGACGACCACCGACTCGGCTCCGAGACCGAGCAGTCGCGCGGACTTGCGCACACTGAAGTGGCTCGCCTCGGAGGTGAGGATCCGCAGCTCGGAGAGCGGCGTGCCGCCGGTCTCCTCGCGGGCCAGCAGCAGCGCCTGGAGGTTGGACTGCGTTCCGCCGGAGGTGAACACGCCGTCGGCGCCGGGGCCGAGGCCGATCCGGGCGGCCGTCCAGTCGATGAGCTTGCGCTCGATCAGGGTGCCGCCCGCCGACTGGTCCCAGGTGTCGAGGGAGGAGTTGACGGCCGACAGCACGGCCTCGCCCAGCACCGCCGGGATGACGACCGGGCAGTTGAGGTGGGCGAGGTAGCGGGGGTGGTGGAAGTAGACGGCGTCCTGGAGGTAGACCTCCTCCAGCTCGTCGAGGGCCGCGGTGGTGTCGTTCAGCGGCCGGTCCAGGTCGATCCGCTCGATGCGGCGGGCGAGGACGTCGGGGGTCACGCCCGTGAACGGCCGTTCGGTGGCGGCCAGTCGGGCGGCCACCCGCTCCACTCCTTCTTTCACGGACCGGCGGTAGTGCTCCGCGGTCAGGTCGTTGAGCAGGTGTGAGCGCATGTGGGGGTCCTCCGCTGGGGTGGGGACGGTCCATGTGGGACGGAAAGCGGCGCGTTTACTTAGGTTAGCCTAACCTAAGTTGATCTACGTCGGGCGTTGCCCCGCCGTGACCGGTGTCACTCCTGCGTGCGCAACTGCTCCTCGCTCAGACCGTGCCGCCAGTAGCCCACGAAGGTGACGCGGCGGCGGTCGGTCCCCCGCTCGCCGACGAAGTGCCGGCGCAGCGCCCGGACGCACCCGGACTCTCCCGCGAGCCAGACGTACGGCCGTTCTCCGATGGGGAGTCGGGTGCCGCGCAGCGCGGCGAGCGCCATCGGGGACCCCGCCGGGCGGGCCGGTTCGCGCACCAGCCAGGTGACCTCGGCGTCGGCGTCGGTCGCCGCGTCCTGGATGTCGCCCGCGTGCCCCACCTCCAGCCAGGCGCGCACCCGCGTGCCGGCCGGCAGGGACTCCAGGATCGCGGTCGCGGCGGGCACGGCGGTCTCGTCGCCCCACATCACCACCAGATCGTTGTCCTCGGGCGGGCGGAAGCGGATCGCCCGGTTGTCCGCGACCGCCGGGCCGAGCAGCAGGACGCGGTCGCCGGGCGTGGCGCGGGCGGCCCAGCGGGAGGCGGGCCCGGCGGGCGCCGCGGCGCCCGGCTCCAGGCCGTGCAGGGCGAAGTCGATGTCGATCTCGCCGGGCCCGCGGCGCAGCGACCGCAGGGTGTACGAACGCATCACCGCCCGTACGTCGTCAGGGAGTTCGCGCCAGCCATGCCACCATCCCTCGCCGAGTTCGATCGGCACCACCGGCTCGGTCTGGCCCGGCTGCGGCAGGAACAGGGAGAGGGACTGGTCGCGTCCGTCGGAGTGGAAGGCGTGCAGGTCGGGCCCCGCGAAGGTGACCCGGACGAGAGACGGGCCGAGCTGCCTCGTCCGTACGACCCGGAGGGAGAAGAAACGGAACGGGGCGGCCACGGCCGTCGTCATGAGTGCTCCCGAGTCGGCGTCAGGGGGCTTGTGTGTGGGGGGTGGTGGACCGATGACGGGGCGGGTCAGGCGACCTTCTTCGCCGTCTCGATGGCCCTCGCGAGGTTCTCGAGCAGCGGGGCGCACTTGTCGTAGGACAGGATCGGCTCGGGGTTGCGCGCGATGACCTGCCGCGCCTTGACCGCGGGGAGCTTCTTCCAGGTGCCCTGGGTGATGTCGGGGGGCTGGATGGCCGAGGTGCGGTTGTCCATCATGATGATGTCCGCCGCGTACTTGTCGGCGTTTTCCCAGCTCAGGGACTCGTACCAGCCGCCGCCCTCCTTCTTGGCGCTCTCCGGGGGCTCGACGAAGTGCACGCCGAGTGCCTTGAAGTACTCCAGGTCGATGGAGAGGTTGGTGCCGGAGACGTAGAACAGGTCCTGGCTCGCGGAGCCCGCCAGTACCTTGATGTCCGGCTTCGCCCGGGCGGCGGCGCGCAGCCGGGCGGCCGCGTCCTCGAACCGCTTCCTGGCCTGCTTCACCTTGTCGCCGGTGACATCGGCACCGAGCGACTTGGCCAGCGCGAGCATGCGCTCCAGCGGCTCCGTGAGCTGCCGGTCGTAGACGGAGATCCCGGCGGTGGGGGCGCCGACGGCGAGGATCTTCTTCGTCGACTCCTCCGGGACGTACCAGAGGGTGCCCGCGTCGTCGAACATGGTGGAGACGAGCAGGTCGGGGGCGAGGGACGCGTACTTCTCGATGTTGAACTGGCCCCACTCGTTGCCGAGCACCGTCACCTTGCTGACGTCCATGTCGCCGGCCTGCACATCGGCCTTGCCGTCCTTGGTCGTCGTCGGGCCGAAGACGCCCTCGACCCGGACGCCGTAGTCGTGCAGCGCGGCGGCGACTCCGACGAAGGCGACGATGCGCGAGGGGACCTTGTCGGCCTTCACGGTCTGCCCCCGGTCGTCCTTGAACGACCACGGACCGGAGGCGCCCTTGGCCGCCTTGCCACCCGAACCGCCGCTTTTCGCGTCGCCGTCACCACAGGCCGCGAGCACGGCACCGAGGCCGATGGCGCCGCCCGCGGCGAGGATGCCGCGGCGGGAGAGAAGGGTGGCACGGGCGTTGGGCATGGGTGTGACTGCTTTCGAACGGGGCGGAGCGCCCGCCGGACAAAATCGAAGCTAGGTTAGCCTAACCTTAGTGATTGTCCAACGGTCGTCGGCCCCGAGCGAGGGCGCCGCGGTGTCCGTTCAGCCGAGTCCGAGTCCCACGAAGCAGGGGGCGAGGGTCGCCGTCACGCACGCCGACCAGTACGGGTACGGCAGCGGGACGGTGAACAGCCTGCGCCGCAGCCAGATGTTGACCAGTGCCCAGATCCCCGCGAAGCCGGCCACCACGGGTACGACGATGACCAGCCAGAGCAGCATCCCGTCGTCCTCGTTCGGGTTCCCGCTGGTCAGGCCCAGCTCGGCCAGCGGGCCGTTGGACAAGAGGTACCAGACCAGGAAGACCGGCACGATCGCCGGAATCCCGAGCAGCAGATTGACCGCCACGGGAACGAAGGACTTCCACGGCTGCGCGTTCTTCACGGGCCCTCCGGTCTCAGCCGGCGCGGCTGAGCTTGCTGTAGTTCTCCAGGAGGTTGTACCAGCCGTTCTGAGGCTGGTGCCGTGCGTCCGGCTGCCGTCTGCCGGCTGCCGGGCGGACCGGGGCCGGCGGGGCCCCCATCCGTCCGGCAGCCGCGGAGATCAGCCGGTCAGCCCCAACTCCCGTGCGATCAGCATCCGCTGCACCTCGCTCGTGCCCTCGCCGATCTCGAGGATCTTGGAGTCGCGCCACATGCGGGCCACCGGGTACTCGTTCATGAAGCCGTAGCCGCCGTGGACCTGGGTGGCGTCGCGGGCGTTGTCGACGGCGATCGTCGAGGAGTACAGCTTGGCCAGGGCGGCCTCCTTCTTGAAGGGCTCACCGGCCACCAGCCGGTAGGCCGCGTCGCGCCAGGCGAGACGCGAGGTGTGCGCCTTCATCTCCATGTCGGCGATCTTGAACTGGATCGCCTGGTTGGAGCCGATCGGCTTGCCGAAGGCGTGGCGCTCCTTGGCGTACTTCACCGACTCGTCCACACAGCCCTGCGCCAGCCCGGTCCCAAGCGCCGCGATGGCGATCCGGCCCTCGTCGAGGATGCGCAGGAACTGCGCGTAGCCGCGGCCCTCCTCGCCCAGCAGGTTCGCCGCCGGCACCCGGACGTCGGCGAAGGACAGCTCACGGGTGTCGGAGGCGTTCCAGCCGACCTTCGAGTAGGCGGGCGCCACCGTGAAGCCGGGCGTGCCGGAGGGCACGATGATGGCGGAGATCTGCGGGCGCCCGTCGGGCTTGCGGCCGGTCACCGCCGTCACCGTCACCAGCCCGGTGATGTCCGTGCCCGAGTTGGTGATGAAGCACTTGGTGCCGTTGATCACCCACTCGTCGGTCTCCGGGTCGAGCCGGGCCGTCGTGCGGGTCGCGCCCGCGTCCGAGCCGCCGTCGGGCTCGGTGAGGCCGAAGGCGCCGAGTATCTCGCCGGAGCACAGCCGCGGCAGCCACTCGCGCTTCTGCTCCTCGGTGCCGAAGAGGTGGATCGGCATGGCGCCGAGCGAGACGCCGGCCTCCAGCGTGATGGCGACCGAGGAGTCCACCCGGGCCAGTTCCTCGAGGGCGATGCCCAGCGCCAGGTAGTCACCGCCCATGCCGCCGTACTCCTCCGGGAACGGCAGCCCGAACAGGCCCATCCGGCCCATCTCCCGCACGATCTCGTACGGGAACTCGTGCCGCTCGTAGAAGTCGCCGATCTTCGGGGCGACGACGTCGTGGGCGAACTGCTCCACCGTACGGCGGAGTTCCTCCAGCTCGGGGGAGAGACGGTGGTTCATGGTCGATCACTGCTCCTTGTGGGAGAGGGCACGGAGGGTGCGGGAGGGGCTGGGGCGGCCCAGCCGTTCGGCCATCCACGCGCTGGTGGCGGTGAGGCGGCCGAGGTCGACTCCGGTCTCGATGCCGAGACCCCGGAGCATCCACACGAGGTCCTCGGTGGCGAGGTTGCCGGTGGCGGACTTGGCGTACGGACACCCGCCGAGACCGCCCGCGGAGGCGTCGACGGTACTGACGCCGTGCTGCAGGGCGGCCAGGGTGTTGGCGAGTGCCTGGCCGTAGGTGTCGTGGAAGTGCACACCGAGCGCGGAGGTCGGCACGTGCCGCTCGTTGAGCGCGGCCAGCAGCTCCAGGACGTGCCCCGGCGTGGCGACACCGATCGTGTCCCCGAGGCTCAGCTCGTCGCAGCCCATGTCCAGGAGTGCCCTGCACACATGGACGACCTGGTGGATCGGGACGGCGCCCTCCCAGGGATCGCCGAAGCACATGGAGACATAGCCGCGGACGTGGGCACCCTCCTCCTTCGCGCGGGCCACCACGGGTTCGAAGACCGCGAGCGACTCCTCCACCGTGCGGTTGAGGTTGGCCTTGGCGAAGGACTCGGTGGCGCTGGCGAAGACGGCGATGCGGTCCGCCCCCAGCGCGAGCGCGCGATCCAGTCCGCGCGCATTGGGCACGAGGACCGGAAGACGCACCCCCTTCAGATCCTTGACCTGCGGGAACAGCGCCTCCGCGTCCGCCAGTTGGGGAACCCACTTCGGGTGGACGAAGCTGGTGGCCTCCACGGTCGTCAGGCCCGCGTCGGCGAGGCGGCGGATGAACTCCGCCTTGACCTCGGTCGGTACGGTCGCCTTCTCGTTCTGCAGTCCGTCGCGCGGCCCGACCTCGTGGATCCTGACCCGCGCCGGCAGGTCGGGCGCCGTGACCACCATCGGGAGGCCGGTGTCCGAGGTGCTCATGCCGTCCGGGGCGGTCATGCCGTCTCCTCCTCCGCAGGGGCGATGACCGCCAGGACCTGGTCCATGGCGACCGTCGCGCCCGGTGCGACGTCCAGTTCGGTGACGGTGCCGGCGTGCGGCGCGGAGATGACGTGCTCCATCTTCATCGCCTCGACCACCAGCAGGCTCTGGCCCGCCACCACCTCGTCGCCGACCGCGACCTTCACCACCGTGACCGTGCCCGGCATGGGGGCGGTGAGCGAGTCGGCGCCGGAGTGGGCCGCGCGGCTGAGCGATGCGGCCACCGGGTCGTGGTCGCGCACGTGCCACACGTCGCCGTCGCGGCCGAGCCAGGTGCCGTCCGGCGTGGCGGCGAAGGTGTGCACGACGCCGTCCAGTTGGAAGGTGACCCGGTCGTCGGTGCCGGCTCGCGGGGGCAGGCACCCGGACGCCCGGCGAGGTGTACCGGACCCGTCCGTCAGCACGTCGGCTCCGCCGTCGGGCGTGCGGCGCACGCGCACGGCGACCGGCTCGTGTCCCGGCACGCGCAGATGATGGACCGTCCAGGCCGGCTCGCCGCCCAGACGCCAGCCGTCCGCGGCGGAGAACGGGTCCACCCAACCGGTCGCGCGGGCCGGGCCGAGCGCCGCCTGACGCAGCAGCGCCGCGGCCTCGTACACCTCCGTCGGCACCTCCGTGGGGACCAGCTCGTCGACCACCCGCTCGACCAGGCCCGTGTCCAGTTCGCCCGCCACGACGGCCGGGTGGGCCAGCAGCCGGCGCAGGAATCCGGCGTTGGTCTGCACGCCCAGCGTGACCGTCCCGGCGAGGGCCGCCCGCAGCTTCCTGAGCGCGGTGGCACGGTCCGGGCCGTGGGCGATCACCTTGGACAGCATCGGGTCGTACAGGCTGCCGACCTCCGTGCCCTCGCTCAGCCCGGAGTCGGTGCGTACGCCCTCGCCCTGCGGCTCGCGCAGTGCGAGCACCGTGCCGCCCGAGGGTAGGAACCCGCGTGCCGGGTCCTCCGCGCACAGACGGGCCTCGATCGCGTGACCGGTCAGCCGGACGTCCTCCTGGGCGAACGCCAGCGGCTCGCCCGCCGCCACCCGCAGCTGCCACTCCACCAGGTCGAGCCCCGTGATCAGCTCGGTGACCGGGTGCTCCACCTGGAGGCGCGTGTTCATCTCCATGAAGAAGTACGCCGCCGGGTCGCCGCCGGGGACGATGAACTCCACCGTGCCCGCGCCCCGGTACCCGCAGGAGCGGGCCGCCTGGACCGCGGCCTCGCCCATCGCGGCCCGGGTCTCCTCGTCGAGGAGCACGCTCGGCGCCTCCTCGACGATCTTCTGGTGGCGCCGCTGGAGGGAGCACTCGCGCTCGCCGAGGTGCACCACGTTGCCGTGCCCGTCGGCCAGGACCTGGATCTCGATGTGCCGGGGGCGGTCGACCCAGCGCTCGACCAGCAGCGTGTCGTCGCCGAAGGAGGCGCGGGCCTCACGACGGGCGGCGGCGATCTCCTCGTCGAGCAGGCCGGCGTCCCGCACCAGCCGCATGCCCTTGCCGCCGCCGCCGGCGGACGGCTTCAGCAGCACCGGCATGCCGATCTCGCGGGCCGCGTCGGCGAGTTGAGCGTCGGTGAGCCCGGAGCCACTGGAGCCGGGTACCACCGGCACCCCGGCCGCCTTCACCGTCTCCTTGGCGCGGATCTTGTCGCCCATGAGGGAGATCGCGTCCGCCGGAGGGCCGATGAAGACCAGCCCGGCCTCCTCGCAGGCCCGCGCGAACCCGGCGTTCTCCGCCAGGAAGCCGTACCCGGGGTGGACGGCCTGCGCGCCGGTGCGGGCGGCGGCCTCCAGGATCCGCTCGACGGACAGATAGCTCTCCGCCGCGGGCGCCGGTCCGATCCGGACCGCCGTGTCGGCCTCCCGGACGTGCCGGGCGTCGGCGTCGGCGTCGGAGAACACGGCCACCGAGCGCACGCCGAGCGCCCGCAGCGTACGGATGACCCGGACGGCGATCTCGCCCCGATTGGCCACCAGAACCGTTTCGAACATCGTCACGAGGTCCCCCCTCACATCCGGAAGACGCCGAACTGGGGGTCGCCCAGTGGCGCGTTGGCGCACGCGGTCAGGGCCAGGCCCAGCACCTGGCGGGTCTCCAGCGGGTCGATCACGCCGTCGTCCCACAGGCGGGCGGTGGCGTAGTAGGCGTTGCCCTGGTGCTCGTACTGGGCGCGGATGGGGGCCTTGAAGGACTCCTCGGCCTGCGCCGGCCACTCCTCGCCCCGGCCTTCGAGCTGGTCCCGCTTGACGGTGGCGAGCACGGAGGCGGCCTGCTCGCCGCCCATGACGGAGATCTTGGCGTTCGGCCACATCCACAGGAAGCGGGGGGAGTACGCCCGGCCGCACATGGAGTAGTTGCCCGCGCCGTACGAGCCGCCGACCACGACGGTCAGCTTGGGCACGCGGGTGCAGGCGACCGCGGTGACCATCTTGGCGCCGTGCTTGGCGATGCCGCCCGCCTCGTAGTCCTTGCCCACCATGAAGCCCGAGATGTTCTGCAGGAACAGCAGCGGGATCCCGCGCTGGTCGCACAGCTCGATGAAGTGGGCGCCCTTCTGGGCGGACTCGGCGAACAGGATGCCGTTGTTGGCGACGATCCCGACCGGGTGGCCGTGGATCCGGGCGAAGCCGGTGACGAGGGTCTGCCCGAACTCGGACTTGAACTCGGCGAAGCGGGAGCCGTCGACCACGCGCGCGATGATCTCGCGGACGTCGTAGGGGGTGCGGGGGTCGGCGGGCACCGCTCCGTACAGCCCCATGGGGTCGACCTTGGGCTCGACCGCCTCGGTGACCGTCCACGGCAGGGCGCCGCGCGCGGGCAGGGTGGAGACGATGTTCCGCACGATGCGCAGGGCGTGGGCGTCGTCCTCGGCGAGGTGGTCGGTGACGCCGGAGATCCGGGAGTGCACCTCGCCGCCGCCGAGCTCCTCGGCGGTCACGACCTCGCCGGTGGCCGCCTTCACCAGCGGCGGCCCGCCCAGGAAGATCGTGCCCTGGTTGCGGACGATCACGGCCTCGTCGCTCATCGCCGGGACGTAGGCGCCGCCGGCCGTGCAGGAGCCGAGGACCGCGGCGATCTGCGGGATCCCGGCGCCCGACATCCGGGCCTGGTTGTAGAAGATCCGCCCGAAGTGCTCCCGGTCGGGGAAGACCTCGTCCTGCATGGGCAGGAAGGCGCCGCCGGAGTCGACCAGGTACAGGCAGGGCAGGCGGTTCTCCAGCGCCACCTCCTGGGCCCGCAGGTGCTTCTTCACCGTCATCGGGTAGTAGGTGCCGCCCTTGACGGTGGCGTCGTTGGCGACGATCACGCACTCGCGTCCGCCGACCCGTCCGACGCCGGCGACCACCCCGGCGGCCGGTGCCTGGCCGTCGTACATCCCGTCGGCGGCCAGCGGGGCCAGCTCGAGGAACGGCGACCCGGCGTCGAGGAGGGTGTCCACGCGGTCGCGCGGCAGCAGCTTCCCGCGCGCGGTGTGCCGGGCGCGCGCCTTCTCGCCGCCGCCGAGCCGTGCGGCGGCGAGCTTGCCGCGCAGCTCCTCGGCGAGCGCGCGGTGTGCCTGTTCGTTGGCTCGCCAGGCCTCCGACGCGGGATCGGCCGCGCTCGTCAGCTCCGGTGCCTCGTGCATCCTTGCGGTCCCCTCACCCGGTGGCCGGTGCCCCCGACTGTTAATGAGCGTTAACGCGATTCCCCTCCAGGTTAACGAGCGCTAACCGTCCTGTC
This sequence comes from Streptomyces sp. NPDC087787, assembly GCF_044743035.1. Lineage (NCBI taxonomy): Bacteria > Bacillati > Actinomycetota > Actinomycetes > Kitasatosporales > Streptomycetaceae > Streptomyces > Streptomyces sp. NPDC087787. The sequence continues at coordinate 63,827 of NZ_JBIUVQ010000006.1, read as the reverse complement.
TAGAATTGCTTTCATGGCCACTCGAACCGATGCCCCCACCCGTCGCGAGCAGATCCTCAAGGAAGCGGCGCGGCTCTTCGCCGAACGCGGGTTCCACGGTGTCGGCGTCGACGAGATAGGCGCCGCCGTGGGTATCAGCGGGCCGGGTCTGTACCGGCACTTCGCCGGCAAGGACGCGATGCTCGCGGAGCTGCTGGTCGGCATCAGCGGCCAGCTCCTGACGGGGGCGAAGCGGCGTCTGGCCGAGGCCGACGGGGTGGCCGGCCCCGAGGCGGTGCTCGACTCCCTCATCGAGGGGCACATCGACTTCGCGCTCGACGACCGTCCGCTCATCACCTTGCACGACCGGGAGCTTGACCGCCTGCGGGACAGTGACCGCAAGCTGGTGCGCCAGCTTCAGCGGCAGTACGTCGAGCTGTGGGTGGACGTGGTCCGGCGGGTCCATCCGGACCTCGGTGAGCCGGCCGCGCGGTCGGCCGTGCACTCGGTGTTCGGGCTGCTGAACTCCACGCCGCACCTGGGGCGGGCGGGTGTCCTGCCGGGGCGCGGGGACACGGCGGAGCTGCTGCACCGGATGGCTCGGGGGGCCTTCGCCTCCGCGGGGTCGCCCGCGGGGGGCTGAACGGTTCGCGGGTGCGTCCGGCCTCTTTACGAGGTTGTGTACTCGTCGGTATCTTGGCTGAGCAAGCGCTTGGACAGTTGCTCTGTGGAGGTGGCGGCGTGCGGCGTGTGGTGTTCGGAGAGGATCACGAGGCGTTCCGGGAGACCCTTCGTGCCTTCATCGAGGCGGAGGTCGTGCCGGTCTACGACGAGTGGTGCGCCGCAGGGCAGGTCCCGCGCGAGTTCTACCACCGGCTCGCCGAGCTCGGTCTGTTCGGGATCAACGTTCCCGAGGAGTACGGCGGCGCCGGACTCCAGACCCACCGGTTCGAGGCCGTCCAGTACGAGGAGACCGCCCGCGCGGGCGTGACCTTCGGCGGGTCCGGCGTGCACGTCCTGCTCGCGCTGCCCTACCTCAAGATGCTCGCCACCGACGAGCAGAAGAAGCGCTACCTGCCCAGCTTCGTCTCCGGCGAGGAGATGTGGGCCATCGCGATGACGGAGCCCGGCACCGGCTCCGACCTCGCCGGCATGAAGACCACCGCCCGGCTCAGCGAGGACGGCACGCACTACGTCCTCAACGGCGCCAAGACCTTCATCACCGGCGGCGTCCACGCCGACCGGGTCATCGTCTGTGCCCGCACCGCCGCCCCGACGGCCGAGGACCGCCGCCACGGCATCTCCCTGTTCGCCGTGGACGCCCGGTCCGAGGGCTACTCGGTGGGCCGCAAGCTCGACAAGCTGGGCCTGAAGGCATCCGACACCGCCGAGCTGGCGTTCACCGATGTCGAGGTCCCGGTCGAGGACCTGCTCGGCGAGGAGAACAAGGGCTTCTCCTACCTCGGCGCCAACCTGCCCTCCGAGCGGTGGGGCATCGCCTTCGGCGCGTACGCGCAGGCCAGGGCCGCCGTCCGGTTCGCCAGGCAGTACGTGCTGGAGCGCACGGTCTTCGGCAAGCCGGTCGCCCACTTCCAGAACACCAAGTTCGAGCTGGCCGCCTGCCAGGCCGAGGTGGACGCGGCGCAGGCCGTCGCCGACCGCGCGCTCGAGGCCCTCGACGCCGGTGAGCTGACCCCCGCCGAGGCCGCCTCCGCCAAGCTGTTCTGCACCGAGGTCGCCCACCGCGTCATCGACCGCTGCCTCCAACTGCACGGCGGCTACGGCTACATGAACGAGTACCCCATCGCCCGCCTGTACGCGGACAACCGCGTCAACCGCATCTACGGCGGCACCAGCGAGATCATGAAGTCGATCATCGCCAAGGACATGGGCCTGTAGGGGACGGCCGACGCATGAACCCGGCACTTCGGTCCCTGCTCGATCTGCTCGACCTGGAGCGGATCGAGCGGGACATCTTCCGCGGCCGGTCCCGCCACGCGGTCGTCCCGCGCGTCTTCGGCGGGCAGGTCGCGGCACAGGCACTGGTCGCCGCGGGGCGCACGGTCCCCGCGGACCGGCACGCGCACTCGCTGCACGCCTATTTCCTGCGCCCCGGCGACCCGGGCGCGCCCATCGTCTACACCGTGGACCGCATCCGCGACGGCCGCTCCTTCACCACCCGCCGGGTCGTCGCGGTCCAGCACGGGCAGCCGGTCTTCCACCTCTCGGCGTCCTTCCAGACGTACGAGGAGGGCCTGGACCACCAGGCGCCCATGCCGCCCGCCCCGGACCCGGAGACCCTGCCCACCTCGCGGGAGCGGATGCGCGGCTACGGCCACCTTCCGCGCGAGGTCGTGGAGCGTTTCCTGGAGGCCCGCGAGGCCGTCGACCTGCGCTATGCCGACGAGCCGCCGTACGGCAGGTTCGGCGAGCCGCGCGAGCCGCACTCCCAGGTGTGGTTCCGCGCCGACGGCAAGCTCGACGGCGACATCGACCGGCCCCTCCTGCACGTCGTCCTCGCCACCTACGTCTCCGACATGACGCTGCTGGACTCGGTGCTGCTCGCGCACGGCCGCGGCGGCTGGGCGGTCGGCGACGTGGTCGGGGCCTCGCTGGACCACGCGATGTGGTTCCACCGGCCGTTCCGGGCCGACGAGTGGCTGCTCTACGACCAGGAGTCCCCGTCCGCGCACGGCGGGCGCGGCCTCGGCCAGGCCCGCATCTACACCCAGGACGGCCGGCTGGCGATCTCGGTGATCCAGGAGGGCGTGGTCCGCGTGCCCCGGTCCGAGAACGCCCCGCCGGCCTGATCCGGAACGACTAGCCCAGACCCGCCTGGTCCAGCAGGTACGCCGTCATCGGGTCGTAGTACCGGGGGCTGACCACATGGTCGTCGAGCGGCACGGTCACCTGGACGGTGCCCTCGGCCTCGGCGACGAAGAGGGCCGGGTCGTTGCAGTCGGCGTAGCCGACCGAGTCCACGCCGTGCTGACCGGCGTATCCCGCCCAGCCGTGGTCGGCGACGACCAGGTCGGGCAGCCGCCGGCCCTCGCGCTCCAGGCCGGTGAGGATGGCCCGCATCGGCTCGCCGGAGTGCGTGTGCCACAGGGTGGCGCCGTGCTCCAGGACGGCCACGTCCGCGAACTGCATGACGTATCCCTCGTCCGTCTGGAGCCCGTCCGGGATCACCACGATCTCGCAGCCGGCGGCGCGCAGGGCGGCGGCGGTGGCGCGGTGCACGTCGAGCAGGCCGCCGGGGTGACCGGTCGCGAACAGCACCCGCTGACTGCTGTCGGCGGCCTTGCGCAGCCGGCCGGCCATCCGCTCCAGAGCGTCGACGGTCAGTTCGGGGTCGATCGTGTCCTGGCCGTAGCGGTGCTCCGGGTCGTCGTTGACGCCGACGCGCTCCGCCATCACCGCCAGCACGTCCTGCTCGTCGCTCCAGCGGTCACCCAGCTCCAGACCGAGCCAGAAGTGGCGGTCCCCGTTCGCGAGCTTGCGGTAGTGGGAGAGGTTGTTCTCGCGAGGGGTGGCGACGTCCCCGGCGATACGGGTCCTCACGAGGTGGTCGACGAGCTCGGCGCGGCTGGGTGTCCCGGATATCGGCATGGCTCCCATTGTGATGCAGCTCTCTGTCCGCGTCGCCGATGTCCCGGCCGCTGGGACGCGGGTCACGCCCGCCGCAGGGCGAACCACAGCTCCATGCGCACGTCGGGGTCGTCCAGGTCGGTGCCGAGGAGGGCGGCGCAGCGGGCGATGCGCTGGCGGACGGTGTTGCGGTGCACGGACAGGGCGACGGCGGTGCGGTCCCAACTGCCGTGCAGGGAGAGCCAGGTGCGCAGTGTCTCGGTGAGCGCGGGGGCCGCGTCGAGCGGGGCGAGCAGCGCCTGGGCGTGGGCGTCGGCCTCGTCCCGCGGGAGCAGGTCGGCCAGGCCGGGGCGGGTGCCGTGGCCGACCAGCGCGGTGCGGGTGGCGCGGGCGCGGGCCAGGGCGCGGGCCGCCTGGGCGTCGGCCGTCGTCCAGTCGCCGGGGCCGACGGCGGTGCTCACCCCGAGGGTCCAGCCGGGCTGTGGTCCCGGCTCCCGCTCGGCGGGCAGCAGGACCCGTACGACCCCGTCGGCGAGGTCGACCAGGGCCGAGCCCAGGGCGGCGCCGAGCGCGGAGGCGGCCACGGCGTCGGCCGCCTGGGTGTCCGGCCGCGCGTGCACGACGACCCACCGTCCGGTCCCGAGCAGCGGCGCCACCTCCTCGGGCGGCGCGCCCAGCAGCACCCGCACCAGCGCCGAGGACCGGGCCGCCCCCGTACCGCTGCGGTGCTCGCCGGTGAGCAGCGAGAGCAGCACGGCGGCCACGGACGCGATGGTGTGGTCCCCGGGTTCGCGGTGGGGTGAGGCGACTCCGAGCACGAAGCCCTGCCCGGCGAGGGCGTAGGCGGCGAGATGGCTGCCGGCGACGGTGTCGGTGGCGGAGGAGGGAACGGGCCGGGCGGCAACCGGAACGGCTGCCGCGACGGGCCGGCCGACCGGGGCCGGGGGAGACGGCGGGGGCGTACGGACGGCTGTGCCCGGTGGGGTCGTAGGAGACGGCGAGGCTGTCCGGCCGGTCGTGCCGGGCGGGGTCGTGGCAGACGGCGGGGGTGTCCGGCCGGTCGTGCCCGGCGGGGTCGTAGGAGTCGGCGAGGCTGTCCGGCCGGTCGTGCCGGGCGAGGTCGTGGCAGACGGAGGGGGCGTCCGGACGGCCGCCCCCGCTGGGGTCGTAGGACACGGCGGAGGCGTGCGGACGGTCGTCCCCGGTGATGCCATGGTCGTCGGGGCCGGGCGGACCACGTCCGTCAGGTGGGCGAGCGCCTGGCGGGCCGTCTCGTGCGGGGCCCGGCCAGCCGAGGCGATCTCCGTGCCGTCCGGGCCGTACAGGACCCCCCAGCCGGTCAGGCGCTGGGCCAGCTGGCGCAGCACGGAGGGGACGGGGTCGGGGCGGGACGCGGCGGCCGCGAGCCGCTGCTGCGCCTCTGTGACGCGGCGCAGTTCGGCCAGCCGGGCCTGCGCCATCAGCTGCCAGACCGCGCGCGCGACGCCGGAGAAGGTGGTCTGCGGCGGGACCTCGAGCAGCGGCAGGCCGTGGGCCTCGCAGGCCGCCACCAGGGTGGGCGGCACCGTGTCGTGCACCGGCGCCAGGCCGAAGCCGATGGCCGCGCCGCCCGCCGCCGCCACCCGGGAGACGTAGGTGTCGAAGTACGCCCCGGTGGCGTCCGCCGGGGTGACATGGACACCGGCCGTCAGCAGCAGCTCGCCGCCCAGCAGGTACGGGTAGGGGTCGGCCATCTCCGAGGTGTGCGCCCAGTGGATCGCGATGTCCGGGCCGGCCGGGCCGGCGATCCGGCGCAGCGCGAGGTCCTCCCGGGCCAGCAGGGCGGACAGCGGGATCGGCGGGGTCGGTGGGACGGCTGGGGCCAGGGGGACAGGTGCATCCGGCACGATGTGCATTCCCTCCATACCGTCGCGACTCGAATGGATGAAAAGTACACTTCGCAGTCGCTTTTCGGCCACCTAGTGTCTAGGGGGCCGGCAGCCACGGGTACGGGCGATGTCCCCGCGAGCCCTTGCCGAGTCTCACCCCACATATCTGCACGAACCCATACATCTGCACGACACCGCCGCCCGGATGTGCGCGAAGGAGGGCCCCACATGGCCGTCGACTACACAGTGATCGTCGTCTATCTCGCCGGCATGCTGGCCATGGGCTGGTGGGGCATGCGCCGCGCCAAGTCCAAGAGCGAGTTCCTGGTCGCGGGCCGCCGCCTGGGCCCCGCGATGTACTCCGGCACCATGGCGGCGATCGTCCTCGGCGGCGCGTCCACCATCGGCGGCGTGGGCCTCGGCTACAAGTACGGCCTTTCCGGTGCCTGGATGGTCTTCACCATCGGCCTCGGAATCCTCGCCCTCTCGGTCTTCTTCTCCGCCCGCATCGCCCGGCTGAAGGTCTACACCGTCTCCGAGATGCTCGACCTGCGCTACGGCGGCCGGGCCGGCATCATCTCGGGCGTCGTGATGTGGGCGTACACCCTGATGCTGGCGGTGACCTCCACCATCGCGTACGCCACGATCTTCGACGTGCTGTTCGACCTGAACCGCACCGTCGCGATCATCCTCGGCGGCACGATCGTCGTGGCCTACTCCACCCTCGGCGGCATGTGGTCCATCACGCTGACCGACATGGTGCAGTTCGTGGTGAAGACGATCGGCGTGCTGCTCCTGCTGCTGCCCATCGCCGTCGTCAAGGCGGGCGGCTTCAGCGAGATGAAGGCCAAGCTGCCGACCTCCTACTTCGACCCGCTGGGCATCGGCGGCGAGACGATCTTCACGTACGTCCTGATCTACACCTTCGGCATGCTGATCGGCCAGGACATCTGGCAGCGCGTGTTCACCGCCCGCAGCGACACCACCGCCAAGTGGGGCGGCACCGTCGCCGGTACCTACTGCCTGGTCTACGCGATCGCCGGCGCGGTCATCGGCACCGCCGCCAAGGTGCTCTACCCCAACCTCGGCAGCGCCGACGACGCCTTCGCCACCATCGTCAAGGACGACCTGCCCATCGGTGTCCGCGGCCTGGTGCTCGCCGCCGCACTGGCCGCGGTGATGTCCACCTCCTCCGGCGCGCTGATCGCCTGCGCCACCGTCGCCAACAACGACATCTGGTCCCGGCTGCGCGGCGCCGTCCGCCGCGACGGGGAGGCGCACGACGAGGTCAAGGGCAACCGCGTCTTCATCCTGATCATGGGCGTCGGCGTGATCTGCACCGCCATCGCGCTCAACAACGTCGTCGAGGCGCTGACCGTCGCGTACAACCTGCTCGTCGGCGGGCTGCTCGTGCCGATCCTCGGCGGACTGCTGTGGAAGCGCGGCACCGCGCACGGCGCCCTCGCCTCCGTGATCGTCGGTGGCGTCGCGGTCATCGGCCTCATGGCGACCTTCGGCATCCTCGCCAACGAGCCCGTCTACTACGGTCTGCTGTCCTCCTTGGCCGCGTATGTCATCGTCTCCCTGGCGACCAGGCCGACCGACGCGGCCGTCCTCGCCGCCTGGCGCGAGCGGCTCGCCGGGCGCACCCCCGAACTCGCGTCCGAACCGGCCCCCGCTCACCAGTAGAGTCGATCACGAGCCGTCATATACGCGACGAAGCGCAAGAAAGAAGGCATTTCACCATGAGCAGCACCGAGACGCCCCGCGGTCCCGTCGACTCCTCCCGCGTCCCGCGGTACGCCGGCCCCGCGACCTTCGCCCGGCTGCCCCGCCTCGACGAGGTGGGCACCGCCGACGTCGCCGTCGTGGGTGTGCCGTTCGACTCCGGCGTCTCGTACCGGCCGGGCGCCCGCTTCGGCGGCAACGCCATCCGTGAGGCGTCCCGGCTGCTGCGCCCCTACAACCCGGCGCAGGACGCCTCCCCGTTCGCCCTCGCCCAGGTCGCGGACGGCGGCGACATCGCCGTGAACCCGTTCAACATCAACGAGGCCGTCGAGACCATGGAGGCCGCCGCCGACGAACTCCTCGGCACCGGCGCCCGGTTGATGACCCTCGGCGGCGACCACACCATCGCGCTGCCGCTGCTGCGGTCCGTCGCCAAGAAGCACGGCCCGGTCGCGCTGCTCCACTTCGACGCCCACCTCGACACCTGGGACACCTACTTCGGCGCCGAGTACACGCACGGCACCCCGTTCCGGCGGGCGGTGGAGGAGGGCATCCTCGACACCGAGGCGCTCTCCCACGTCGGCACCCGCGGCCCGCTGTACGGCAAGCAGGACCTCACCGACGACGAGAAGATGGGCTTCGGCATCGTCACCTCCGCCGACGTCTACCGCCGCGGCGCCGACGAGGTGGCCGACCAGCTCCGCCAGCGCATCGGCGACCGCCCGCTGTACATCTCCATCGACATCGACTGCCTCGACCCGGCGCACGCGCCCGGCACCGGCACCCCCGAGGCGGGCGGCATGACCTCCCGCGAACTGCTGGAGATCCTGCGCGGCCTGGCCTCCTGCAACCTGGTCTCCGCCGACGTCGTCGAGGTGGCCCCGGCGTACGACCACGCCGAGATCACCTCGGTGGCCGCCTCCCACACCGCGTACGAACTGACCACGATCATGGCCCGCCAGATCGCGGCGGCCCGGAAGGACGCGTAAGCGAAGTGACGCACGACCACGACCTGGTACTCCGCCCGACACCCGAGCAGACGGAGGCCGCCCTCAATCCTCCCCCCGGCCGCAACGGCGGAGACCTGGTCGTGGAGACCCTGGCCGGGCTGGGCGCGACGACCGTCTTCGGCCTGCCCGGGCAGCACGCCCTCGGCATGTTCGACGCGCTGCGCCGCTCGGAGCTGACGTACGTCGGCCTGCGGGTGGAGAACAACGCCGGCTTCGCCGCCGACGCCTACGGCCGGATCACCGGCGAGGCCGCGCCGCTGCTGCTGTCGACCGGTCCGGGAGCGCTGACCTCGCTGGCGGCGCTCCAGGAGGCGGCGTCGGCCTCCGCCCCCGTCCTGGCCATCAGCAGCCAGATCCCGACGGCCGGGCTCGGCGGCGGCCGCCACGGATACCTGCACGAACTGCCCGACCAGGCCGCCTCGTTCCGCGGTGTGGTGAAGTCGGTCCACACGGTCCGTACCCAGTCCCAGATCCCCTCCGCCATCGCAGCCGCCTGGAAGTCGGCGCTGACGGTCCCGCACGGGCCCGTGTGGGTGGAGATCCCGCAGGACGTGCTCCTCGACCCGACGAGCCTGCCGGTGGTGACGGCCCTGGACGCCACCCCGGAGGAACTGGTCCCGCGTCCCGAACTCACCGCGGTGGCGGCCGGCCTGCTGTCCGGGGCCGCCCGCCCGGCGATCATCGCGGGCGGAGGGGTGGTCCGCGCCGACGCGTCCGGCAAGCTGCTGGCCCTCGCGGAGCGGCTGAACGCCCCCGTCGTCACGACCTTCGGCGGCAAGGGCGCCTTCCCCTGGGAGCACCCGCTGTCCCTCCAGTCCTGGCTGGAGGACCGGCACACCACGGACTTCCTCGAGGACGCCGACGTGCTGCTGGTGGTCGGCTCGGGCCTCGGCGAACTCTCCTCCAACTACCACACGTTCAAGCCGCGCGGCCGCGTGATCCAGATCGAGGCCGACCTCGGCAAGCTGGAGTCCAACCACCCGGCGCTCGGCATCCACGCCGACGCCCGCCTGGCGCTCCAGGCCCTGCTGGAGACGGTGGACGAGCGCCCCGACGAGGCCGCCGCCGAGCGCGTGCGCGAGGTCCTCGCCAAGGTCCGCGACCGGATCGCCGCCCAGGAACTCACCCTGGAGCAGGACGTGCTGGCGTCCGTCCGCCGCGCCCTGCCCGCCGGCTCGCCGTCCTTCTGGGACATGACGATCCTGGCGTACTGGGCCTGGTCGGCCTTCGACGCCGAGTCCCCCAACACCATGCACTCGGCCCAGGGCGCGGGCGGCCTCGGCTACGGCTTCCCGGCGGCGCTCGGGGCCGCGGCCGCGGACCGCACCCGCCCGGTCCTGGCGGTGTCGGGCGACGGCGGAGCCCTCTACTCGATCGCCGAACTGGCCACGGCACGGCAGTACGACCTGAACGTGACCTGGCTGATCGTCGACGACGGCGGCTACGGCATCCTCCGCGAGTACATGACCGACGCCTTCGGCCAGGCCACGGCCACGGAGCTCACCCGCCCCGACTACGTGGCCCTCGCCGAGTCCTTCGGCGTCCCGGGCGTGCGCACGACCCCCGAGACCCTCGCGGCCGACCTGGCGAACGCCCTTGCCGCACCGGGTCCTTCGGTGGTCGTCCTCCCCGCCGTCCTGCGGATGTTCGCGCCCACGCATCTGGACTGAGGCCGCGTCGAAACCGGAAGGGGCTCGTGCTCGTGCGCGCGAGCCCCTGACTGCGTTCGGGTAACGGCCGGTCAAATCTCGCCCAACTCGCGCAACCTTGAGCCGCAGTCCGTATGTCAAAGGTGCATGACTCACTCGACAACCCGACGCGCCAGAGTGCTCGCGGCGGGCGTGGGCGCCGGGATGCTGATTCCCTGCGTGGCCGCCGCGTCGCCCGCCGCGGCCGCCACACCCATGGTCAGCTGCACGTCCGGCAAGGCGGGCCTGGCAGCCAAGTTGGAGAAGGACATCACCGCGGCGATGAAGGACCGCAAGGGCACCGTCGCCGTCGGTCTGCGCGACCGCACCACCGACACGACCTGCACGCTGCGCCAGTCGACCGCCTACGACTCGGCCAGCGTCGTCAAGGTCACCGTCCTCGCCACCCTGCTGTGGGACGCCAAGAAGCACAACCGCTACCTCACCACCCGCGAGACGACCCTCGCCAAGGCCATGATCACCAAGTCGGACAACAACGCCACCTCCACCCTGTGGAAGCAGCTCGGCGTGACGAAGGTGAAGGGCTTCCTCACCGCGGCCGGCATGACCCAGACCAAGCCCGGCGCGAACGGTTACTGGGGCCTGACCCAGATCACCGTGCGTGACGAGCAGAAGCTGCTCGGTCTGATCACGGCCAAGAACTCGGTACTCAGCGACAACTCCCGCGACTACATCCTCAAGCTCATGGGCCAGGTCGTCACCTCCCAGCGCTGGGGCACGCCCGCCGGGGCGCCGTCCTCCGTCGCCGTGCACGTCAAGAACGGCTGGCTGTCGCGCGCCACGCACGGCTGGCGGGTGCACAGCGTCGGCACCTTCAAGGGCACCGGCCGCGACTACATGATCACGGTGCTCACCCAGGACAACAGCACCATGAACTACGGCGTCACCACCATCCAGAACATCGCCAAGGCCATCCACAAGGACCTCGTCCCCACGACGACGGACCCGGCGCGTTACGCGCCGACCACCACACCCAAGGAGGCGTTCGTGGCCGTTCCCCCCGGCGGGTGACCCCGCGCCGCCGGGCGCGTCGTCGCGGCGGGATGAAATTGGCCCCCGTCCGCGTTGGTGTCTTCCGGAAGATCAGTTCTTGAGGGAGGCACCGACGTGGCAGCGCAGCCGGGATGGGCGCGGAGACTGGCCGGGTACGCCTGGCGTCACCCGAGGGACGTCGTCCTCGCCCTCGGCGCCTCGCTCGCCGGCATGGCCGTCACGGCGCTGGTGCCGCTGATCACCAAGGTGATCATCGACGACGTGATCGGCGACCACAGCCGCCGTATGACCCCCTGGGCGGGCGCCCTGATCGCTGCCGCGCTCGTCGTCTACGTCCTCACCTACATCCGCCGCTACTACGGCGGCCGGCTCGCCCTCGACGTCCAGCACGACCTGCGGACGGAGATGTACGAGACGATCACCCGGCTCGACGGCAGACGCCAGGACGAGCTGTCCACCGGCCAGGTGGTCGGCCGCGCCACCAGCGACCTCCAGCTGATCCAGGGCCTCCTCTTCATGCTGCCGATGACGATCGGCAACGTCCTGCTCTTCCTGATCTCCCTGGTCATCATGGCCTGGCTGTCGCTGCCGCTGACCCTGGTCGCCCTCGCCGTCGCCCCGGCCCTCGGCTGGATCGCCCGGCGCAGCCGCACCAAGCTCCACCCCGCCACCTGGTACGCCCAGGCGCAGGCCGCCGCCGTCGCCGGCGTGGTGGACGGCGCGGTCAGCGGCGTACGCGTGGTGAAGGGCTTCGGACAGGAGGAGCAGGAGACCGGCAAGCTGCGCGAGGTCGGCCGCAGGCTGTTCGCCGGGCGGCTGCGCACCATCCGGCTGAACTCCAGGTTCACCCCCGCGCTCCAGGCCGTGCCCGCCCTCGGCCAGGTCGCGATGCTGGCCGTCGGCGGCTGGCTCGCCGTGCGCGGGCACATCACGCTGGGCACGTTCGTCGCCTTCTCCGCCTACCTCGCCCAGCTCGTCGGCCCGGTCCGCATGCTCGCCATGGTGCTCACGGTCGGGCAGCAGGCCCGGGCGGGCACCGAACGCGTCCTGGAGCTGATCGACACCGAGCCCACCCTGACCGGGGGCACCAAGGAGCTGCCCGCCGACGCGCCCGCGACCGTCGAGTTCGACGACGTCTCGTTCGGCTACGCGGACGACCGGCCCGTCCTGAAGGGGCTGTCGTTCCAGATCCGCCCCGGCGAGACCCTGGCCGTCGTCGGCTCCTCCGGCTCCGGCAAGTCCACGGTCTCCCTGCTGCTGCCCCGCTTCTACGACGTCACCCACGGCGCCGTCCTCGTCGGCGGCCACGACGTGCGCGAGCTGACCCTGGACTCGCTCAGGGCCGCGATCGGCCTGGTGCCCGAGGACTCCTTCCTGTTCTCCGACACCGTCCGCGCCAACATCGCCTACGGCCGCCCCGACGCCACCCCGGAGCAGATCGAGGCCGCCGCCCGCGCCGCCCAGGCCGACCGCTTCATCGCCGAGCTGCCCGAGGGCTACGACACCACGGTCGGCGAGCAGGGCCTGACCCTCTCCGGCGGCCAGCGCCAGCGCATCGCACTGGCCCGCGCGATCCTCACCGACCCGCGCCTGCTCGTCCTGGACGACGCCACCTCCGCCGTGGACGCCCGCGTCGAGCACGAGATCCACGAGGCCCTGGCACAGGTCATGGAGGGCCGCACGGCCCTCCCGTCGCCCGACCACCACCCCTCATCGAGCGCTAACGCGCGCACCACCCTGTTGATCGCCCACCGCCGCTCCACCCTGAACCTCGCCGACCGCATCGCCGTCCTCGACCAGGGCCGCCTCGCCGACCTCGGCACCCACGACGAGCTCCAGGAGCGGTGCGCCCTCTACCGGCGCCTGCTCACCGACCCCGACGAGCTCGGCGGCGTCTCGCCGGGCCACGCCCAGCCCGCCGCACCGCCGGAGGACGTCTCCGTACGGCAGGAGCTGGACGCCGAGTTCGACGCCGAGCGCGGCATCACGCCCACGCTGTGGGCGGGGGAGCGCGAGCCCCGGGACACGGCGATGTCCGGCATGCCCGCCACCCCCGAACTGCTCGCCCAGGTCGCCGCGCTGCCGCCCGCCACCGACACCCCCGGCATCGACGAGCGGCGGGCCGTCCGCCCGGAGGACTCCTACGGCCTGCGCCGCCTGCTGCGCGGCTTCGGCCTGCCGCTCCTGGTCAGCCTCGGCCTCGTCGCCGTGGACGCCGGGATGGGCCTGCTGCTGCCGGTCCTGATCCGGCACGGGATCGACCAGGGCGTCACGCGGATGGCCCTGGGCGCCGTCTGGGCGGCCTCGCTGCTCGCCCTGTTCGCCGTGCTGGTGCAGTGGGCGGCGCAGATCGGCGAGACCCGGATGACCGGCCGCACAGGCGAGCGGGTGCTGTACTCGCTGCGCCTGAAGATCTTCGCCCAGCTCCAGCGGCTCGGCCTGGACTACTACGAGCGCGAGCTGACCGGGCGGATCATGACCCGCATGACGACCGATGTCGATGCTTTGTCGACATTTCTGCAGACGGGCCTGGTGACGGCGTTCGTCTCCGTGGTCACCTTCTTCGGCATCATGGTGGCCCTGCTGGTGATCGACGTGCAGCTGGCGCTGGTCGTCTTCGCGACGCTGCCGCCGCTGGTCGTCGCCACGTTCTTCTTCCGCCGGGCGAGCGTACGGGCGTACGAGCTGGCCCGTGAGCGGGTGTCGGTGGTCAACGCCGACCTCCAGGAGTCGGTCGCCGGGCTGCGGATCGTGCAGGCCTTCCGGCGCGAGGGGGACGGCGGACGGCGGTTCGCCGGGCGCAGCGACAGCTACCGCCAGGCGCGGATCCGGGGCCAGTGGCTGATCTCGGTCTACTTCCCGTTCGTGCAGTTCCTGTCCTCGGTCGCGGCGGCCTCGGTGCTGATCGCGGGCGCGGGCCGGGTGGAGGCGGCCACGCTGACCGCGGGCGCCCTGGTGGCGTACCTGCTCTACATCGACCTGTTCTTCGCGCCCGTCCAGCAGCTCTCCCAGGTCTTCGACGGATACCAGCAGGCCACCGTCTCCCTGGGCCGCATCCAGGAACTGCTCCGGGAGCCGACGTCCACACGGTCCGCCGCCGAGCCCCGCGACGTGCCCGGGCTGCGCGGCGAGGTCGCCTTCGAGGACGTGCACTTCCGGTACGGCGCCGCCGACGAGGGCGAGGCGGCCCTCACCGGCGTCGACCTGCGCATCCCGGCCGGACAGACCGTCGCCTTCGTCGGCGAGACCGGCGCGGGCAAGTCGACCCTGGTGAAGCTGGTGGCCCGGTTCTACGACCCGACCGGCGGCCGGGTGACCGTCGACGGCACGGACCTCAGGGAGCTGGACATCACCGCGTACCGGCACCGGCTCGGGGTCGTGCCGCAGGAGGCGTACCTCTTCCCGGGCACCGTCCGCGACGCCATCGCCTACGGCCGGCCCGACGCCACCGACGCCGAGGTGGAGGCCGCCGCGCGCGCGGTCGGCGCGCACGAGATGATCGCCACGCTGGAGGGCGGCTACCTGCACGAGGTCGCCGAGCGCGGACGCAACCTGTCGGCCGGTCAGCGCCAGCTCATCGCGCTGGCCCGCGCCGAACTCGTCGACCCCGACGTCCTGCTCCTCGACGAGGCGACCGCCGCGCTCGACCTGGCCACCGAGGCACAGGTCAACCAGGCCACCGACCGGCTCGCGGGCCGCCGTACGACGCTGGTGGTCGCCCACCGGCTGACCACGGCCGCCCGCGCCGACCGGGTGGTGGTGATGGACCACGGCCGGGTCGCCGAGGACGGCACGCACGAGGAGCTGCTGGCCCGCGACGGGCGGTACGCCGAACTGTGGCGGACGTTCGTCGGCGCGTCCGAGCCGGAGGAGCCGGTCAGCGCGTCCCGCTGAACCCGCGGGGGCAACCGTCCGGCCCACGGGCCGCGTCCGTACATCAGTACGCTTGTAACCGGCAGTCAGGGGGGACTGTGGACAGTGGTGCGATACGCCGGAGGCCGCTGCCGGTCGTGGCCGTGCTGACCGGGGCGGTGCTGCTGGCGTTCGCCGCGCCCGGCACCGCCGGGGCAGCGGCCGCCGCCTGCGCCGGCCGCGAGGTCAGGACGGTGCCCTTCGCCACCGGCACCGTCCACGTCCACAAGCGCGACGGCTACGTCTGCGCCCTCACCGTCGCCACGAAACCCGGCCCCAAGCGGCCGATGTCGGTGACGGTGCAGGCCCGCGGCAACCGTCCGGTCACCGACAAGGGCCGCTACTCCCGGCACGCCGGCCCGGTCACCGTGCACGCGGGCCACCGGTGCGTGCGGGTCGCCGGATCGGTGGGATCGAAGTCGGTCCACACGGACTGGATCCTGTGCTGATCCCCTGATTCTGTGCTGACCCCCTGATCCTGTGCCGAACTGCTGAGACGCGTTCAGGTATTTTCCCTGCTCCCCTGGTGTGCACCCGAGTTGCTCCGATAGCTTCCGGCGAACATCTGTCTCATAGGGAGGGTGCATGCGCAAGGCGCTCAGATGGCTGCTCGCGCTCACCGTGTCCATCGGCACGCTGAGCACGGCGGGGGTGGCCACCGCTGCCCAGCCGGAGGCCACGAACGGCACCGCGGCCGGCTCGGAAACCGACATCCTGAACCGGCTCCTGGCCATCCCGGGGATGAGCCTGATCCAGGAGAAGCCCTACAGCGGCTACCGCTTCTTCGTCCTCAACTACACGCAGCCGGTGGACCACCGCCACCCGTCGAAGGGCACCTTCGAGCAGCGGATCACCGTACTGCACAAGGGAGAAGACCGCCCGACGGTCTTCTACACCGGCGGCTACAACGTCTCCACGACACCCAGCCGCCGTGAGCCCACCCAGATCGTGGACGGCAACCAGGTCTCCATGGAGTACCGGTTCTTCACCCCGTCCCGGCCCGCCCCGGCCGACTGGTCCAAGCTCGACATCTGGCAGGCCGCCAGCGACCAGCACCGCATCCACCAGGCGCTGAAGCCGGTCTACTCCCGCAACTGGATCGCCACCGGCGGCTCCAAGGGCGGCATGACGGCCACCTACTACAAGCGCTTCTACCCCGGTGACATGGACGGCGTGGTCGCCTACGTCGCCCCCAACGACGTGGTCGACAAGGAGGACTCCGCCTACGACCGCTTCTTCGCCACCGTCGGCACCAAGGAGTGCCGCGACCGGCTGAACGGGGTGCAGCGGGAGGCGCTGGTGCGCCGGGAGTCGCTGGAGAACAAGTACGCCCAGTTCGCCGCCGACAACGGCTACACCTTCACCACCATCGGCAACCTGGACAAGGCGTACGAGGCCGTCGTCCTCGACTACGTGTGGGGCTTTTGGCAGTACAGCCTGCTGAAGGACTGCGGCACCATCCCGGGTGACGCCAAGAACGCCACCGACCAGCAGATCTGGGACACCGTCAACACCATCTCCGGGTTCGACGCCTACACCGACCAGGGCCTGGAGACCTACACGCCGTACTACTACCAGGCGGGCACGCAGCTCGGCGCGCCGACCATCCAGTTCCCGCACATCGAGAAGAAGCTGATCCGCTACGGCTACCAGCCGCCGCGCAACTTCGTGCCCCGGTCCATCCCGATGAAGTTCCAGCCGTCGGCGATGCGCGACGTGGACACCTGGGTGCGCCAGAACGCGAACCACATGCTCTTCGTGTACGGGGAGAACGACCCGTGGGGCTCGGAGCGGTTCCACCTCGGCAAGAAGGCGCAGGACTCGTACGTCTTCACGGCGCCCGGCATGAACCACGGGGCGAACGTCGCCGGTCTCGTGCCGGACGAGAAGGCGCTCTCCACGGCGAGGATCCTCGAGTGGGCCGGAGTCGCCGGCCCGGCGGTCCAGTCGAACCCGTCGGTGGCCAGGCCGCTGGCCGGCTTCGACGCGAAGCTGGACGTACGGGACGTGGAGCGCGAGCCCGCGCTCAGGCCGTGACGCGCTGATCAGCGCACGCTGACCAAGAGGCGCTGATCGAGAGGCGCTGATCGAGACGCGCTGATCCCGGTGGGCTGCGCCCGGAGTCACAGGCTCCGGGCGCAGCCCACCGGTTCGTCACCGCCCAGCCGGACGTACAGGGCGGTCGACGCGGGGCACTGCTCGCGGCTGCGCACCGCCCGTATCACCCGGTACTCCGGTTGCTTCCCGCCCGAGCCGTCGCACGCGGTCTCCCGGACCTGGCCGCGGCCGGAGCCGTAGAGGCAGTCGCCGACGACGGTGCGCGGGCCGCCCCCGCCGCCGGGGTCGCCGGGGTGCGGCGGCTGCAGGTTGCGCATACAGGCGTAGCCCTGCGGGATCGCGCCGCCCTCCCGGCCCGGGACGGCCGGCTGGGCGCCGATGTGCAGCACGAAGTCGGTGTCCGGCGGGCAGGGCGGGCCGTCGGCGGGCCGGCCGTCGTGGCGGGCGGTCACCCGGGCCGCCGCCCGCTCGCCGGAGCACGGCACCTCGGTGAAGCTCGTCGTGCCGAAGGAACTGCACTCGCCCACGTCGAGGAACACCGCGCCGTGCCCGGAGGGCAGCGCGGTGGCCGGGGCACCGCTCCGCTCCTGTGCGTCCGTGGACCCGGACGGCTGTCCGCAGCCCGCCAGCACGGCCAGGAGCAGCGCGGGCAGGACGCACGCCGCCCCCACCCGCCATGTCCCGCGACTCGCCATCCCCCGGTCCACCCCCCTGGCCCAGCGTGGCCCGCCACAGCGGGGCCACGCCAGGCGTGCGGGGCGCTTCGGGCCAGTTTGCGGTGGCGCGCCGGGGGCGCGACGTAAACGCCGTACGCCCGACGCGTGAGCCGGGCCAGTACGTCAGTACGTCAGGCCGTACCCGATGGGGTACAGGACCCGCGCCGGGTCGTCCGCCCGCTGGACCGGCACCGGGAGCTTCCCGCGCGGCCTCGCCCGGCCCGCGATCACCCGTGCGGCGGCGCGCAGTTCCACGTCCGTCCAGGAGTAGGCCGCCAAGTGGACCGGGACGGTGGGCAGCTGAGCGATGTCGTAGGGGTTGCGGATCGCGACCGCGATCACCGGGCGGCCGGTGGCGACGAGCCGTTCCACCAGCGTCTTCTGGGAGCTGCCCGCGGTGACGTTGTACGTCGCGACCACCACCGCGTCCGCGTCCTGCGCCGCGGCCACCGCCTTGTCGGCGGTCGCGGCCGACGGGGCGGTGCCGGTCGACAACGCCGTGGCCTGGAAGCCGAGTTCGGTGAGGGCGGCGGCGAGCACTCCGGTGGGCGGCCCGGTGGTGCCCGACGGGGAGGCGGGGTCGGCGCCGACGACGAGCAGCTTCTTGTGGCCGCGTCGGGACAGCGGCAGCAGGCGCCCCTCGTCGGCCAGCAGGGTCGTGGTCCGCTCGGCGATCCTGTCGGCCGCCGCCAGGTGGGTGCCGATGCCCACGACGCGGTCGACGTTCGCCTGGCTGACGTAGGGGTCCTCCAGCAGTCCCAGCTTCGCCTTCAGCCGCAGAACGCGCAGGATCGACTCGTCGAGCCGGGCCTCGGTCAGTTCGCCGGCGCGGACCGCGTTCAGCACCGCGTTCCAGGCCACGTCCAGCGAGGGCGGGTTGAGCAGCTGGTCCACGCCCGCCTTCAGCGCGAGCACCGGCACCCGGTCGTCGCCGTACTTGGTGCGCACGCCGTCCATGCCGAGCGAGTCGGTCACCACGACCCCGTCGTAGCCGAGTTCGCCGCGCAGGATGCCGGTGAGGATCGGGTGGGAGAGGGTGGCCGGGTCTCCGGAGTCGTCCAGCGCCGGGAACTGGATGTGCGCGGTCATGATCGAGTCGATGCCGGCCTTGATCGCGGCCCGGAACGGCACCGCGTCCAGCTTCTCCCACAGCTCACGGCTGTGCGTGATGACCGGGAAGCCGTAGTGGCTGTCGGTGGCGGTGTCCCCGTGCCCGGGGAAGTGCTTGGCGGTCGCCGCCACCTTGGAGCTCTGGTAGCCCTTCACCTCGGCGGCCACCAGTTTCGCCACCGCGTCCGGGTCGGCGCCGAAGGACCGTACGCCGATGACCGGGTTGGCCGGGTTGACGTTCACGTCGGCGTCGGGGGAGTAGTCCTGGTTGATGCCGAGGGCGCGCAGCTCCGCACCGGAGACGCGGCCCAGGGTGTGGGCGTCGGCGGCCGAGCCGCCCGCGCCGACCGCCATGGCGCCCGGGAAGAGGGTCGCGGGCTTGCCCACGCGGCAGACGATGCCGTGCTCCTGGTCGGTGGCGACGAGCAGGGGCAGGCCGCGCGGCTGGCCGAGGGACGCCTTCTGGATCCCGTTGGACAGGTCGGCGATCTGGTGCGGATTCTGGGTGTTGTTGGCCCAGGCGAAGTAGATGATGCCGCCGACGCGGTACCTGGCGATCAGCTCGGCGGCCGTGCGGACGCCGATCTCCTTGAGGTTGGCGTCGATGTCGGCCTGCGTCGGGTCGGTCGCCGAGTGGCCGTAGACCCGCATCACGAAGAGCTGGCCGACCTTCTCCTCGAGCGTCATCCGGGAGATGAGGGCACGCAGCTTCTTGTCGTTGTAGGAGGCGGCGTGGGCGGTGCCGGTGCCCGTGACCGCCAGGGCGGCGGTGATGCCGGCGGTGGCGGCGAGGACGGTGCGTCTGGAGGGAAGTGCGGTGGTTCCCGTGCTGGTGTCGTGCACGTGCGCCCCTTCCGGGAGGAGATCCGCTGGAGTACCACTGAAGGAAACTTCCGAGGAGTCACCAATATCCGGGAAGTTTCTGCCAGTCAAGGGAGCGCACAGGAACCGGTGCGGGCGCGGATTCCCGCACGTTGGCGCGGGTGTGGCCGCGGGAGTTCAGCGCGGCGTGTGCGCGGACGCCTCCGGCCAGTGCTCCCGCAGGGTGCGCACCGTCTCCGCGATGGCCGGCCTGCGGGCGGCGCCCGTGCGCCACAGCGCGTACAACCGCCTTACGGGCATGGGGTCCAGCGGCACCTCGACCACCCCCTCGGGCAGCGGGCCCCGGCCCAGCCGCGGGATCAGCGCGACGCCCAGGCCCGCGGCGACCAGGGCGACCAGGGTCGGGTTCTCGTCGGCCTGATGGACCACGTCCGGCTCGTGTCCGGCGGCGCGCAGGGTGCGCAGCAGCCAGTCGCTGCACACCCGGCCCGGCGGCTGGCAGATCCACCGCTCGCCGCCCAGCTCCTCGCGCCGCACCCCCGTCCGCCCCGCGAACGGGTGCCCGACCGGCACCAGCAGGTCGCACAAGTCGTCTCCGATGACGGCCTGTTGCACACCGGCCGGGGCGGGCAGCGGAGCGATGTCCCAGTCGTGCGCGACGGCCAGGTCGACGGCACCCTTGGTCACCAGGTCCACCGACAGGTGCGGGTCGACCTCGCTGAGCCGGGCGTCCAGGGCCGGGTGCCGCCGGGCCAGGTCCGCGAGGGCGCGGGGCATGAGCCCGCGCGCCGCCGAGGCGAACGCCGCCACCAGCAGCCGCCCGGCGGGCACCCCGCGCCGCTCCTCGAGCTCGGTCTCGGCGCGCTCCACGATCGCCAGCAACTCACCAGCGGTGGCGACCAGTTGGTGCGCCTCGTCGGTGAGCCGCACGCCGCGCCCCTCACGTTCGAGCAGGACGGTCCTGGTCTCCCGCTCCAGCTTGGCGATCTGCTGGGACACCGCCGACGAGGTGTACCCGAGCGCGGCGGCGGCCGCACCGACGGTGCCGTGCACGGAGACGGCGTGCAGGGCGCGCAGACGCTGGAGATCGAGCACGGAGCCTCCGAAAGGCCGAACGATTAGCAGTGCTTCATGCAATGGTGCAGCAATCATCGCTGGTGCTTCACGGTTCGCAGGCGTGATCCTCGGTACATGCGACCCGCCCATGTCCTGCTCGCCGTCCTCGTCGCCGCCGTCTGGGGCGTCAACTTCACCGTCATCGAGGTCGGCCTCGGCCACTTCCCGCCGCTGCTCTTCTCAGCCCTGCGCTTCCTCGCGGCCGCGGTCCCCGCCGTCTTCCTCGTGGGCCGGCCGAAGGTGGCGTGGAAGTGGATCGTGGCGGTCGGACTGGTACTCGGTGTCGCCAAGTTCGGGCTGCTGTTCGTCGGGATGGACGCCGGGATGCCCGCCGGGCTCTCCTCCCTGGTGCTCCAGATCCAGGCGGTGTTCACGGCCTTGTTCGCCTTCCTGGCGCTCGGTGAACGGCCCCCGGGCGTACGGGTGCTGGGCATGGCCGTGGCGCTCGCCGGCATCGGCGTCGCCGCCGTGGACGAGGGCACCGCGGGCCCCGTCGGCGCCTTCGCGCTCGTCGTCGCCGCGGCGGCCTGCTGGGGCGTCTCCAACGTGCTGACCCGCAAGGCGGCGCCGCCGGACGCGCTGAACTTCATGGTCTGGGTGAGCACGGTCCCGGTCCTGCCGCTGCTCGGCCTGTCGCTGCTCCTCGAGGGGCCCTCCCGGGACCTGGCCGCGCTGCGCGCCCTGGACTGGCAGGGCGCGGGCACGGTCCTCTACGTCGCCTGGATCACCACGGTCTTCGGCTTCGGCGCCTGGGGCCTGCTGCTGCGCCGCCACCCGGCGTCCACGGTGGCGCCGTTCTCGCTGCTGGTGCCGGCCTTCGGCATGTCCTCGGCGGCACTGTTCCTCGGCGAATCGGTGAGCCCCCTGCGCTGGTGCGCGGCGGCGTTGCTGGTGGGCGGGGTGGCGTTGACGTCCGTGACTCCGGGCCGCCGCCGCGAGCCGTCGCCCGCCCCGGCTCCGGAGCCCGCCGCCCCCACCGGCCTCCTCGCCCCGGCGGAACCGGCCGGACACCCGCGCTGACGGCCCCGTTCACCGGCCCCCGGAGGGCGGGCTCCAGGCCTTTGCCACCTCGCGCGGCGTCTCACGCCCCCCGCAGCGCCCCCGCGGACTCGCGCGGCACAGCCGTGGACCCGCGCACCATCAGCTCCCCCGGGACATGCGCGACCTCGCCCGCCGGCGGCTCCTCGCGGCCCATCGCGATGCGGCCCGCGCGGGCACCCGCTTCCGCGAGGGGCAGCCGGACCGTCGTGAGGGCGGGGACCGTGTCGACGCTGAAGGGGAGGTCGTCGAAGCCCGCCACCGAGACCTCCTCGGGGATGCGCAGACCGGACTCGCGCAGCGCGGCGCAGGCGCCCAGCGCGACGGAGTCGTTCGCGGCGACGACCGCCGTCAGGGACGGGTCGCGGCGCAGCAGCTCCAGGGTGCCCTCGTGGCCGGACCGGCGGTCGTACCGGCCGTACACCGTCCGGCGGGGATCGTCCTCGACGCCCGCCGCGGCCAGTGCCTCCCGGTGGCCCTCCAGCCGGTGGCGGGTGGTCGTCCGCTCCTCGGGGCCCGCGATGTAGCCGAGCCGCCGGTGGCCCAGGGCGATCAGATGCTCCGTGAGCCGCCGCGCGCCGCCCCGGTTGTCGAAGGCCAGGGCGATCGCCCGGGTGTCCGGTGCCGGCGGCCGCCCGCACAGCACCACGCGCGTCCCGGCGTCGGCCAGCTTGCGCAGCTTCGCCGAGACGGCCGCCGCGTGCGGCGCGTCCTCCACTGCCCCGCCGGTCAGCACCACCGCCGCCGCCCGCTGCCGTTGCAGCAGGGTCAGGTAGGTCAGCTCGCGGTCCGGTGAGCCGCCCGTGTTGCAGACGACCGCCAGCCGCTCCCCGCCGGCCCGCCCCCCGGGCCCGCCGATCTCCGACTGGATGGCGCTCGCCATGATCCCGAAGAAGGGGTCGGCGATGTCGTTCACCAGGATGCCCACCAGGTCGGAGGTCGCGGCGGCGAGCGAGCTCGCGGGGCCGTTGAGCACGTAGTCCAGTTCGTCGACCGCCTTCAGCACGCGTTCCCGGGTGGAGGCGGCGACCGGGTAGTTGCCGTTCAGCACGCGCGACACCGTCGCGGGAGAGACCTGTGCGCGGGCCGCCACGTCCGCCAGGGTCACCGTCATCTCGTCGTCCTCCGGTCGCGCATCTCGTCGTCGTACGTGCCACCCGATACGTGCCACCCGCGCTCCGCCGCGAAGACGCGCCCGGTCCGGGGTGTCGTGCAGACCTTACGGCCACCCGGCCCGCCCGTCGGCCGCCTCGAACCACCACGTCCTGGACACGCTCTTGTCCGGCCGCCGTCCAGAGGCTAGCTTCTCTGTGCATAGAAAGCGCTTGCTGCATCGCTCACCAGTGCCACCACCGGGGGCGTACGCGGCGCGTGGACCGCGTACGAAGGGACTGACGTGACACGCAAGACGGTGCGGATCGCCATGAACGGCGTGACCGGGCGCATGGGGTACCGCCAGCATCTGGTCCGCTCGATCCTCGCCCTGCGCGAGCAGGGCGGACTCGACCTCGGTGACGGCACCGTGCTGTGGCCGGAACCGGTCCTGGTCGGCCGCCGCGAGCACGCGCTGCGGGCGCTCGCCGAGAAGCACGGCCTGGAGCACGTCTCGACCGACCTGGACGCGGTCCTCGCCGACCCGTCCGTCGACATCTACTTCGACGCGCAGGTCACCTCGGCCCGCGAGGAGGCGATCAGGAAGGCGGTCGCCGCCGGCAAGCACGTCTACACCGAGAAGCCCACCGCCACCGGCCTGGAGGGTGCCCTGGAGCTCGCCCGGCTCGCCCGCGAGGCCGGCGTCAAGCACGGCGTCGTCCAGGACAAGCTCTTCCTGCCCGGCCTGCTCAAGCTGAAGCGGCTGATCGACGGCGGCTTCTTCGGCCGGATCCTGTCCGTGCGCGGCGAGTTCGGCTACTGGGTCTTCGAGGGCGACTGGCAGGACGCCCAGCGCCCGTCCTGGAACTACCGCGCCGAGGACGGCGGCGGCATCGTCGTCGACATGTTCCCGCACTGGGAGTACGTGCTGCACGAACTGTTCGGCCGCGTGACCTCGGTGCAGGCCCTCACCGCCACCCACATCCCCCAGCGCTGGGACGAGAACGGCAAGCCCTACACCGCGACCGCCGACGACGCCGCCTACGGAGTCTTCGAGCTGGAGGGCGGCGTGATCGCCCAGATCAACTCCTCCTGGGCCGTCCGCGTCAACCGCGACGAGCTGGTCGAGTTCCAGGTGGACGGCACCGAGGGATCGGCCGTCGCCGGTCTGCGCGACTGCCGGGTCCAGCACCGCTCCGCCACCCCCAAGCCGGTCTGGAACCCCGACATCCCCGCCACCGAGGTCTTCCGCGACCAGTGGCAAAAGGTGCCCGACAACCAGGACTTCGACAACGGCTTCAAGGCCCAGTGGGAGCTGTTCCTCAAGCACGTGTACGCCGACGCCCCCTACCACTGGGACCTGTTCGCCGGCGCCCGCGGCGTCCAGCTCGCCGAACTGGGCCTGAAGTCCTCGGCCGAGGGCCGCCGCCTCGACGTACCGGAGATCCAGCCGTGACCATCCGACTGCCCGGCGCGGGCGGGGCGCTGCGCAGCTACGAGCCCCGCACCGAGCCGCTCGCCTCCACCCCGGGCACGCCCTTCACCTCCCGTACGGTCTTCTCGGCGGCGCACGTCGTCGCCGACCCGTTCGCCGACGTGTCGCCCGACTCGCCCGCCGCCGTCGACTGGGACGCCACCCTCGCCTTCCGCCGCCATCTGTGGGCCCACGGGCTGGGCGTCGCCGAGGCCATGGACACCGCCCAGCGCGGCATGGGCCTGGACTGGGCGGGCGCGGCCGAACTGATCCGCCGCTCCGCTGCCGAGGCCCGTGCCGTCGGCGGGCGGATCGCCTGCGGCGTCGGCACCGACCAGCTCACCGGCGGTTCACTCGCGGAGATCCGGGCCGCGTACGAGGAGCAGCTCGCCGTCGTGGAGGAGGCGGGCGCCCAGGCGATCCTGATGGCCTCGCGCGCCCTGGCGGCCGCGGCGAAGGGCCCGGAGGACTACCTGGAGGTCTACGGGCACCTGCTGCGCCAGGCCGCCGGCCCGGTGATCCTGCACTGGCTCGGCCCCATGTTCGACCCGGCCCTCGACGGCTACTGGGGCTCGGCCGACCTGGACGCGGCCACCGACACCTTCCTGGAGGTCATCGCCGCCCACTCCGACAAGGTCGACGGAGTGAAGATCTCGCTGCTGGACGCGCAGCGGGAGATCGACCTGCGCCGCCGTCTGCCGCGGGGCGTGCGCTGCTACACCGGCGACGACTTCCACTACCCCGAGCTGATCGCCGGCGACGAGCAGGGCTTCAGCCACGCGCTGCTCGGCATCTTCGACCCGCTCGGACCGCTGGCGGCCGAGGCGGTACGGGTCCTGGACACCGGGGACGTCAAGGCCTTCCGCGGCCTGCTCGATCCCACGGTCGAACTGTCCCGCCACCTCTTCCAGGCCCCCACCCGCTTCTACAAGACGGGCGTGGTGTTCCTGGCCTGGCTCGCCGGGCACCAGACGCACTTCACGATGGTCGGCGGCCTCCAGTCGGCCCGCTCCCTGCCGCACCTCGCCCGCGCCTACGAACTCGCCGACGGACTCGGCCTGTTCCCGGACCCGGGGCTCGCCGAGGAGCGGATGAGGAACCTGCTGTCGCTGTACGGGGTGAACCGATGAGCACGGACCTGGAACGCTTTTCCATCAACCAGATGACGGTCAAGCAGCTGTCACTGCCGGAACTGGTGGACATCTGCCTGAAGTTGGGCGTGCCGGGCGTGGGCCTGTGGCGCGAACCCGTCCAGGCGTACGGCGTGGAGGCGGCC
Source organism: Streptomyces sp. NPDC087787 (assembly GCF_044743035.1). Taxonomy (NCBI): domain Bacteria; kingdom Bacillati; phylum Actinomycetota; class Actinomycetes; order Kitasatosporales; family Streptomycetaceae; genus Streptomyces; species Streptomyces sp. NPDC087787. The sequence goes on along the minus strand of NZ_JBIUVQ010000006.1, from coordinate 38,338 downwards.
GCCAGGCTCGTACGGGACGCGGGCCTCACCGTCACCACCCTGTGCCGGGGCGGCTTCCTCACGGCGATCGACCCGGCGGGACGCGCCGAGGCGCTGGACGACAACCGCGCGGCCATCGACGAGGCCGCGACCCTCGGCACGGACACGCTGGTGCTGGTCTCCGGCGGACTCCCCGCCGGCAGCAAGGACCTGCACGGGGCCCGGGAGCGCATCGCGGACGCCCTCGGCGTCCTCGGCCCGTACGCGGCCGAGCGCGGGGTCCGCCTGGCCATCGAGCCGCTGCACCCCATGTACGCCGCCGACCGCTGCGTGGTCTCCACCCTCGCCCAGGCACTCGACCTCGCCGAGCGCTTCCCGGCCCACCAGGTGGGCGTCACCGTCGACACGTACCACATCTGGTGGGACGACAACGCCCCCGAGCAGATCGCCCGGGCGGGCGCGGGCGGCCGCATCCACACCTTCCAGCTCGCCGACTGGACCACCCCGTTGCCCGAGGGCGTGCTCAACGGCCGGGGCCAGATCGGCGACGGCTCGATCGACATGCGGGAGTGGAAGCGGTACGTCGAGGCGGCCGGCTACACCGGCGCCATCGAAGTCGAGCTGTTCAACGAGGAGTTGTGGGCCCGGGACGGACGGGAGGTGCTGGCGGAGACGGCGGAGCGGTTCGTGACGCACGTGATCCAATGACCGTATGACGGAGAAGGACACGCGAACGTCCCTGGGGCCGTTGGAACTGACCGACGGCCGCTGGGTGATGGGGGATCCGAGCCGGCCGAGGGGTCACTGGGTCGAACTCCGGGCGGAGGGGCTGTACCAGCACGAGCCGGACTCGGAGGGGCAGCTGATCCCGTGGTCCAGGATCATGCCGGGGATCCTCTTCACCCTGGGAGCCAAGTACCCGGTGAAGGGGAACTACTCCCCGATGGGCCTGCTCGGCGGCTTGCCGGGCCCCTGGAGGGGGCGGGGCAGCGGTTACCTGCACATGACACTGCGACACCCCTACGAGAACTGGGTGGCCCGCTTCCACCGGCACCCCCGCTTCTACGGTGGCACCGAACTCGTACTGTTCGAGGAACTGTTGAGCCAGACCACCGAGGCAGGCGACACCCACCTGTTCGGCGACCCGGCCTGGCTGGGCTCCGTCATCGGACGACTGGCCCTCCAACGGCCCTGGTCGCCCCGCGCGATACGTGAGGCGGTGACAGAGGCCCGGCAGGCCGGACGACGACCGCGGGACGAAGAGGAAAACCCCGAGAGCTCCTGACCACCGAGGACGCCGACCGGCCTGTCTCACCTGCTCCCTTACGAGGAGGGCCCGCCGTTCACGCCGCGGTCACAGGGCGTCGACCTCCGCCGCCGTGGGATAGGACTCCTGCGCGCCCCGCCGGGTGACGGCGACCGCGCCGACGCGGGCGGCGTAGGCCGCGGCCTCCTCCAGGGACGCGCCCGCGCCCAGCCGCCAGGCCAGCGCCGCGGTGAACGCGTCGCCCGCGCCCGTGGTGTCCACGGCGTCCACCTTCACCGACGGGACCCGGGCGGCCCCCTCGGCGGACGCCACCAGCGCACCCTCGCCGCCCAGGGTGATCACCACCGAGCGCGGGCCCAGGGCGAGCAGGCCCCGAGCCCAGCTCTCGGGGGTGTCGCCCGCCTCGGGGCCGTCCAGGATCACCCTGGCCTCGTGCTCGTTCACGATCAGCGGGTCGCAGGCATTCAGGAGCTCCCGCGGCAGCGGGCGCGGCGGCGACGGGTTCAGCACGAAGCGGCTTCCCGGCGCCAGGTTCCGCACCGCCTCCACGACCGTCTCCAGCGGGATCTCCAGTTGCGCCGAGACCACCCGGGAGGCGCGCAGGAGGGCGGCGGCCGCGCGGACGTCCTCGGGGGTGAGCCGGCCGTTGGCGCCCGGCGAGACCACGATGCTGTTGTCCCCGGACGGGTCCACCGTGATCAGCGCGACCCCGGTGGGCGCCCCGCCGACCAGCACGCCCGCCGGGTCGACCCCGGCCTCGCGCTGGGCGTCGAGCAGCAGTCGGCCGTGGGCGTCGTCGCCGACCCGGGCCAGCAGGGCCGTCCGGGCCCCGAGCCGGGCGGCGGCCGCGGCCTGGTTGGCGCCCTTGCCGCCGGGATGGACGCTCAGATCGGAACCGAGCACCGTCTCCCCGGCGGCGGGCCGGCGCTCGACGCCGATCACCAGGTCGGCGTTGGCCGACCCCACGACCAGGAGGTCGTAGTCATGCATGTGTGCTCTCTCCTTACGGGGGTGATTCACGAGGGGGCCCGCCGGTCGACCGACGGAAACCGGCCATGGGGGGCGCCGGGGGGTCAGTTCGCCGTCACCGGGTCGCCCGTCACCGCGTCGCCCTCCGGCTCGCCGCAGGAGCGGCGTACGACCAGCCGGGCGGGCAGGGTCACGGACCGCGCGGGCCGTCCCGCCATGCGGTCGACCAGGGCGCGAACGGCGGCCCGCCCCAGCTCGCCGGTGGGCTGCGCGATCGCGGTGATCGGCGGGTCGGTGTGCGGGAACCACGGGATGTCGTCGAACGCGGCCAGCGCGATGTCGTCCGGCACCCGCATCCCGCGCGCGCGGATCGCGTCCAGTGCGCCCAGCGCCATCAGGTTGTCGGCGGCGAACACGGCCTCGGGAGGCCCGGGCAGCCCGAGGAAGCCCTCGGTGACCCGCCGGCCGCTGCCGGCCTTGAAGTCGCCCTGGCCGATGTACGCGTCCGGGAGCGGGAGGCCGTGGGCGGCCAGCGCCTCGCGGAACGCCTCGACGCGCTCACGGCCGGTGGTGGTGGCCGCGGGCCCCGCGATGATCGCGAGCCGCCGGTGGCCGAGCCCGTGAAGGTGCGCGACGAGATCCCGGACGGCCGCCCGCCCGTCCGAGCGGACCACGGGTACGTCCACGCCCTCGATCCAGCGGTCCACGAACACCATCGGCGTGCCCGCGCGCGCGGCGTCCAGCATCAGCGGGGAGCCGCCGTCGGTGGGGGAGACCAGGAGGCCGTCAATACGGCGGTCGAGCAGCGTCCGTACATGGTGGTCCTGGAGGGCGGGCCGCTCGTCGGCGTTGCCGATGATCACGCTGTAGCCGAGGGCGCGGGCCTCCTCCTCGACGGAGCGGGCCAGCGCGGTGAAGTAAGGGTTCAGCACATCGCTGATGACCAGGCCCAGGGTGCGGGTCCGGTGGGTGCGCAGGGACCGGGCGACGGCGTTCGGGCGGTAGCCCAGTGCCTCGACGGCGGCCAGCACGCGTGCGCGTGCGCCGGCGCTGACCGACGGGTGCTCGTTCAGGACGCGCGAGACCGTGGCGACGGACACGCCCGCCGCGGCGGCGACGTCCTTGATGCTCGCCATCGCCGTTCCACCTCCTCGTGGAATCGATTACACCACGGTATTGGAAACGATTACATCCGCCGAGGCAAGGCTAGTAGCCGGATCGTTGCCGTCCGGGGAGTGTGCGGCGCCAAATCCGCCCCCCGTACGAGCGATGAGTAAGTACTTCGGCGCCAGTCATCACATACGACACACGTCCGCCGCAGAAAGGCACCCACCATGTCCGCCGCCGCCAAGGGCCCCGCCAGCTACTTCCCCTCCATCGAGAAGAAGTTCGGCCGTCCGATCGCCGAATGGAAGGACCTCATCCGCTCCTCGCCGCTGACCAAGCACATGGAACTCGTCAACTGGCTCAAGGCCGAGCACGGCCTGGGGCACGGCCACGCCAACGCCCTGGTGGCCCACACCCTGGCCGAGGGCAAGGCCGGGTGAGGCGGCCGGCCGCCCCGGCTCACCCGGCGGCGCTGTCACCGCCCGGCGGTACCGTCGGGTCATGACCACGGAGGCGAGTCGGAGCGGGCAGTCCGGTGCCGGGGAGCGGCGTCCGGCCGTGCTGGAGGGCGTGCTCGAGCGGATCACGTACGCCAACGAGGAGAACGGCTACACGGTGGCCCGCGTCGACACCGGCCGGGGCGCCGCCGACCTCCTGACCGTCGTCGGCGCGCTGCTCGGCGCCCAGGTCGGCGAGTCGCTGCGCATGGAGGGCCGCTGGGGCTCCCACCCGCAGTACGGCAAGCAGTTCCAGGTGGACAACTACACCACCGTGCTCCCGGCCACCGTCCAGGGCATCCGCCGCTATCTCGGATCCGGCCTGGTCAAGGGCATCGGACCGGTCTTCGCCGACCGCATCACCCAGCACTTCGGCGTGGACACCCTGCAGATCATCGAGGAGGAGCCGAAGCGCCTGATCGAGGTGCCGGGACTCGGCCCCAAGCGGACCAGGAAGATCGCCGACGCCTGGGAGGAGCAGAAGGCGATCAAGGAGGTCATGCTCTTCCTCCAGACCGTCGAGGTCTCCACCTCGATCGCGGTGCGCATCTACAAGAAGTACGGCGACGCGTCGATCTCGGTGGTGAAGAACCAGCCGTACCGGCTGGCCGCCGACGTCTGGGGCATCGGCTTCCTGACCGCCGACAGGATCGCGCAGTCCGTCGGCATCCCGCACGACAGCCCGGAGCGGGTCAAGGCCGGCCTGCAGTACGCGCTGTCGCAGTCCACCGACCAGGGCCACTGCTTCCTGCCCGAGGAGCGGCTGATCACGGACGCGGTCAAGCTCCTCCAGGTGGACACCGGGCTCGTCATCGAGTGCCTCGCACAACTCGCCGAGCCACCCGAGGACGACGCCGACCCCGGTGTCGTTCGGGAGAAGGTGCCGGGCCCGGACGGCGGCGAGGCGGTGACGGCGATCTACCTCGTGCCCTTCCACCGCGCCGAGCTGTCCCTGTCCGCCCAGGTGCTGCGCCTGCTGCGCGCCGACGCCGACCGGATGCCCGCCTTCCGGGACGTGGCCTGGGACAAGGCGCTGACCTGGCTGAAGGGCCGTACGGGGGCCGACCTCGCCCCCGAGCAGGAGGCGGCGGTCAGGCTGGCGCTGACCGAGAAGGTGGCCGTGCTGACCGGCGGCCCCGGCTGCGGCAAGTCCTTCACGGTGCGCTCGATCGTGGAGCTGGCGCGGGCCAAGAAGGCCAAGGTGGTGCTCGCCGCGCCCACCGGCCGGGCCGCCAAGCGCCTGTCGGAGCTCACCGGCGCCGAGGCCTCCACCGTGCACCGCCTGCTGGAGCTCAAGCCCGGCGGGGACGCGGCCTATGACCGGGACCGCCCGCTGGACGCCGACCTGGTGGTCGTGGACGAGGCGTCCATGCTGGACCTGCTGCTGGCCAACAAGCTGGTCAAGGCCGTGCCCCCGGGTGCGCACCTGCTGTTCGTCGGGGACGTGGACCAGCTCCCCAGCGTGGGCGCCGGCGAGGTGCTGCGCGACCTGCTGGCGGACGGCGGCCCGGTGCCCGCCGTCCGCCTCACGCGCGTCTTCCGCCAGGCCCAGCAGTCCGGGGTGGTGACCAACGCGCACCGGATCAACGCCGGGCAGCATCCGCTGACCGACGGCATGAAGGACTTCTTCCTCTTCGTCGAGGACGACACCGAGGAGGCCGGCCGGCTCACCGTGGACGTGGCGGCGCGCCGGATCCCGGCCAGGTTCGGGCTCGACCCGCGCCGGGACGTGCAGGTGCTCGCCCCCATGCACCGCGGCCCGGCGGGCGCCGGCACGCTGAACGGACTGCTCCAGCAGGCGGTCACCCCGGGCCGCCCCGACCTGCCGGAGAAGCGGTTCGGCGGCCGGGTCTTCCGCGTCGGGGACAAGGTCACCCAGATTCGCAACAATTACGAGAAGGGGAAGAACGGTGTCTTCAACGGCACCGTGGGCGTCGTCACCTCGCTCGACCCGGTCGACCAGCGTCTGACGGTGCTGACGGACGAGGACGAGGAGGTGCCGTACGAGTTCGACGAACTGGACGAACTCGCGCACGCGTACGCGGTGACCATCCACCGCTCGCAGGGCAGCGAGTATCCGGCCGTCGTGATCCCGGTCACCACCGGCGCCTGGATGATGCTCCAGCGCAACCTGCTCTACACGGCGGTGACCCGGGCCAAGAAGCTGGTCGTGCTCGTCGGGTCGCGCAGGGCGATCGGCCAGGCGGTGCGCACGGTGTCGGCGGGGCGGCGCTGCACGGCGCTGGACTTCCGTCTCGCCGGCGGCTGAAAATCGCCGCCCGGAGGGCCGGATCCCAGTACCTGACGCCCCGTCACAAAAAATGATCGATCAGATGAGTCGTAAAGGTCACACAGCACTTCCCGTGGCCGGAGTGAAGGGGCAGGATGGACAGGTTGGCGGCACTGAGTGCCGCCAATGGGCCCAATGGTCGACCCCGAGTGCACTCTCCTGAGCCAAATGGGGGATGGTAGAGACAGTCAGGGCACCTCGAAGATGAGGCACTACGTCGGTGAGGGAAGACGTGAGCGACAACTCTGTAGTTCTGCGGTACGACGGCGGCGAGTACACCTACCCGGTGGTCGACAGCACCGTCGGCGACAAGGGCTTCGACATCGGGAAGCTGCGCGCCCAGACCGGTCTCGTGACCTTGGACAGCGGATACGGCAACACGGCCGCGTACAAATCCGCCGTCACCTATCTCGACGGTGAGCAGGGCATCCTCCGGTACCGCGGCTACCCGATCGAGCAGCTGGCCGAGCGCTCCACCTTCCTGGAGGTGGCCTACCTGCTGATCAACGGTGAGCTGCCGACCGTCGACGAGCTCTCCTCTTTCAAGAACGAGATCACGCAGCACACCCTGCTGCACGAGGACGTCAAGAACTTCTACACGGGCTTTCCGCGCGACGCCCACCCGATGGCGATGCTGTCGTCGGTCGTCTCGGCGCTGTCGACCTTCTACCAGGACAGCCACAACCCGTTCGACGAGAAGCAGCGCAACCTCTCCACCATCCGGCTGCTCGCCAAGCTCCCGACGATCGCGGCGTACGCGTACAAGAAGTCGATCGGCCACCCGTTCGTCTACCCGCGCAACGACCTCGGTTACGTCGAGAACTTCCTGCGCATGACCTTCTCCGTGCCCGCGCAGGAGTTCGACCTGGACCCGGTCGTGGTCTCCGCGCTCGACAAGCTGCTGATCCTGCACGCCGACCACGAGCAGAACTGCTCGACCTCCACGGTCCGCCTGGTCGGCTCCTCGCAGGCCAACATGTTCGCCTCGATCTCGGCCGGCATCAGCGCCCTGTGGGGGCCGCTGCACGGCGGCGCCAACCAGTCCGTCCTGGAGATGCTCGAAGGCATCCGCGACTCGGGCAACGACGTCGACACCTTCATCCGCAAGGTGAAGAACAAGGAGGACGGCGTCCGCCTGATGGGCTTCGGCCACCGGGTCTACAAGAACTTCGACCCGCGCGCCAAGATCATCAAGGCCGCCGCGCACGATGTGCTCTCCGCGCTGGGCAAGGAGGACGAGCTCCTCGACATCGCCCTGAAGCTGGAGGAGCACGCGCTGTCCGACGACTACTTCGTCGAGCGCAAGCTCTACCCGAACGTCGACTTCTACACCGGTCTGATCTACCGGGCCATGGGCTTCCCGACCGAGATGTTCACGGTCCTGTTCGCCCTCGGCCGGCTGCCGGGCTGGATCGCCCAGTGGCACGAGATGATCAAGGAGCCGGGCTCCCGCATCGGCCGCCCGCGCCAGATCTACACGGGCGTGGTCGAGCGCGACTTCCTCCCGGTCGAGGAGCGCTGAGCCTCCCGGCGGCGCCACCGGCCCCGTAGCATCACCGGCCCCGTATCCGCGCGCAGTGCGCGGATACGGGGCCTCGTGCTGTGCGGACGGACCTCTCGGGCGGACCTCTCAGACGTACTGATGTACGAACGGGCCCGGAGGTGACGAGTCACGGAAGAAGCGGAAGGCGCCCCGGCGTGCCGGTCCCCCCACGGGCCGACGGCCAGGGCGCCTTCCCATGTCCCGGTGCGGATTCCCCCCACGGGATCCGGCCGGGCGTTCAAGGACCAGCGCCTGAATCGCTGTGAGCACAACGAGCAGAACTCGTCGCACCTGGTGCTGTGCGGTCTGCCGGGACGCGCACGCGCGGGAGGGCCGCTCAAAGCTCCCCGGTGTACGTGCCCCGGCAACGCACCTCTGAGGAAGTCCCCCAAGACATCCCCAGATGTCGGTCAGCGCCCCCCAAGACGCTGGCCCGACATCGCCAACTTAGACCTTCGAACCCCTTCGATGGTTACGTTCACATCACTGTGATCTGCGTCTCTTGCATATGTCCGTTAGGTACGCAAGAGCCCAAGTATGGCGACCGGAACCCAAGCGTAAGGATGATGCGCGAGGCTTGTGAAGAGCTTATGTGAGGCGCGCGTTGGACTCTAGGGGGACTCTTACTTCGGTCTCGAATGCTTTTCATTCAGCGGAACGTGCGCAGCCTGAGACTGTTCGTCACCACGAACACCGACGAGAACGCCATCGCCGCTCCCGCGATCATCGGGTTGAGCAGTCCGGCGGCGGCCAGCGGCAGCGCGGCCACGTTGTAGCCGAAGGCCCACACGAGGTTGCCCTTGATGGTGGCCAGCGTCCGCCGGGACAGCCGGATGGCGTCCGCGGCCACCAGCAGGTCCCCGCGCACCAGGGTCAGATCGCCGGCCTCGATGGCGGCGTCGGTACCGGTGCCCATGGCCAGGCCGAGGTCCGCGGTGGCGAGCGCGGCGGCGTCGTTGACCCCGTCGCCGACCATCGCCACCGTCCGCCCCTCGGCCCGCAGCCGCCGGACGGCCTCGGCCTTCTCCGCGGGCAGCACCTCGGCGACCACGTCCTGCGGATCGATGCCGACGGCCCGTGCCACGGCCTCGGCGACGGCGCGGTTGTCGCCGGTCAGCAGGACCGGGCGCAGCCCCAGCGCGCGCAACCGTGCCACCGCCTGCGCGCTGGTGTCCTTGACGGCGTCCGCGACGGCGAGGACACCGCGGGCCTGCCCGTCCCAGCCGACGACGACCGCCGTACGGCCCTCGCGCTCCGCCTCGCGCCGGGCGCGGGCCACCTCCTCGGGCAGCTCGTCGTCGAGTTCCACGAGCCGTCCCACGGCCACGTCGTGGCCCTCCACGCGCCCGCGTACTCCACGACCGGGGACGTTCTCGAAGTGCTCGACCGGGGGCAGCGGTCCGACCCGTTCCTCGGCGCCGGCGGCGACGGCCCGCGCGATCGGGTGCTCGGAGGCGTGCTCCAGCGCGCCCGCGAGGCGCAGCAGCCGCTTCTCGTCGGTGCCCTCGGTGGCGTACACCTCCTGGAGGGTCATCCGGCCCGTGGTGACCGTTCCGGTCTTGTCCAGGACGACGGTGTCCACCCGGCGGGTGGACTCCAGCACCTCGGGGCCCTTGATGAGGATGCCGAGCTGGGCGCCCCGGCCGGTGCCGACCATCAGTGCGGTCGGCGTGGCCAGGCCGAGGGCGCACGGGCAGGCGATGATCAGTACCGCGACGGCGGCGGTGAACGCGGCGGTCACCTCGCCGGTGGCGAGCAGCCAGGCGAGCAGGGTGCCCACGGCGATGAGCAGGACGACCGGTACGAAGACCGCCGATATGCGGTCCGCGAGCCGCTGCACCTCGGCCTTGCCGCTCTGCGCGTCCTCGACGAGCCGCGCCATCCGCGCGAGCTGGGTGTCCGCGCCGACCCTGGTGGCCTCGACGACCAGCCGGCCGCCCTCGTTGACCGTGGCCCCGGTGACCGTGTCGCCGGGGCCGACGTCCACGGGCACCGACTCGCCGGTGAGCATGGAGGCGTCGACCGCCGAGACGCCCTCGACGACCGTGCCGTCGGTGGCGACCTTCTCGCCGGGCCGTACGACGAACCGGTCGCCGACCGCCAGCGCGGCCACCGGGATCCGTGTCTCCCTGCCGTCGCGCAGGACGGAGACGTCCTTCGCGCCCAGTTCGAGCAGCGCCCGCAGCGCGGCGCCCGCCCGCCGCTTGGAGCGGGCCTCCAGATAGCGGCCGAGCAGGATGAACGCGACGACCCCGGCGGCGACCTCCAGGTAGATCGTGGAGGCCGCGTCCATCCGGGAGACGGTGAGGCGGAACTCGTGGCGCATGCCGGGCATGCCCGCGTCACCCAGGAACAGCGCCCACAGTGACCAGCCGAACGCGGCCAGGGTGCCGATCGAGACGAGCGTGTCCATGGTGGCCGTGCCGTGCCGGGCGTTGGCCAGGGCCGCCCGGTGGAACGGCAGCCCGCCCCAGACGACGACCGGCGCGGCAAGGGTCAGCGAGAGCCACTGCCAGTACGTGAACTGGAGGGCCGGGATCATCGAGAGCAGCACCACGGGGACGCCGAGGAGCGCGGAGACCACCAGGCGCCCGCGCAGGGTGGCCAGTTCGGGATCCCGCCGCTCCCGCTCCTCGTCCGGCCGGGACTCCGCGTCCGCCGTCGGTCCGGGGGCCGGCGGCGCGGGCTCCTCGGCCGTGTAACCGGTCCGGACCACGGTGGCGATCAGATCGGCGACCGACACCCCGGCGGGGTAGGAGATTCTGGCCTTCTCCGTGGCGTAGTTGACCGTCGCGGTGACGCCGTCCATGCGGTTGAGCTTCTTCTCGACGCGGGCGGCGCAGGAGGCGCAGGTCATTCCCCCGATGAGCAGCTCGGCCTCGGCGGTGCCCGGCCGGTCGGCCGTGGACGTCTGCGGGACGGCGTGGGTGTTCATCCGGGTGTTCATCCTCGGTACTCCAGACGGCGTACGGGCTTGGTGGACCGGCCCTCGTCAGACCTGGCCGACGAGTTCGAAGCCGGCCTCGTCGACGGCGGCGCGCACCGCCTCCTCGTCCAGCGGGGAGGCGGAGACGACGGTGACCTCGCCGGTGGAGGCGACGGCCTTCACCGAGCTGACACCGGTCAGCTCGGAGATCTCGGCGGACACGGAGCCCTCGCAGTGTCCGCAGCTCATCCCGCTCACCTTGTAGACGGTCGTGACGGTGTCCGAAGTGCCAGTCTGGGCGGTCATGTCGTTCTCCTCGTCGTGGTGGGTGGGGCATGTGGGTCGCGGGGAGGCCATCGGGGCCCTCCACTCGTCAACACTATACCCCTAGGGGGTATTCCTCCAAGGAATCGCGGCCGGGTCGCCGCGCGGTCACCGGCAACGGAGTGACGCGAGGTCGCGGCGTCGGCGGGAGGCGGGACCAGGCAGGCCCCCCGCGTCCGGGATGTGCCCGCGTACTACGGTTTCGCCGGCGGCGGTGGGCCGCGGAGATACCGGGCGGAAAGTGAGACGGCGATGCGGGCTGTGGTGTTCGAGCGGTACGGGGAGCCGGCCGAGGTGCGCGAGGTGGCCGACCCGAGGCCCGCGGAGCACGGGGTCGTGGTGCGGGTCGAGGCGACCGGCCTGTGCCGCAGCGACTGGCACGGCTGGCAGGGCCACGACCCCGACATCACGCTGCCGCACGTGCCCGGGCACGAACTCGCCGGGACCGTCGAGGAGGTGGGCACCCGGGTGACCCGCTGGCGGCCGGGGGACCGGGTGACCGTCCCCTTCGTCTGCGCCTGCGGCACCTGCCCCGCCTGCGCGGCCGGCGACCAGCAGGTGTGCGAACGGCAGACCCAGCCGGGCTTCACGCACTGGGGCTCCTTCGCCCAGTACGTGGCGCTCGACCACGCCGACGTGAACCTGGTCGCCGTACCCGAGGGCCTGTCCTACGCGACGGCGGCCTCGCTCGGCTGCCGGTTCGCCACCGCGTACCGCGCGGTCGTCCAGCAGGGCCGGGCGGCCGCCGGCGACTGGGTCGCCGTGCACGGCTGCGGGGGCGTGGGCCTGTCCGCGGTGATGATCGCGGCGGCCGCGGGGGCCAGGGTGGTCGCGGTGGACGTGTCTTCCCGGGCCCTGGACCTGGCCCGGGAATTCGGCGCCGCCCACTGCGTCGACGCGTCCGCCGTCGAGGACACGGCGGAGCGGGTGCGCGAGCTGACCGGCGGCGGCGCCCATCTCTCGCTCGACGCGCTCGGCTCGCCCGCCACCTGCGCCGCCTCGGTGAACGGCCTGCGCCGCCGGGGCCGCCACGTCCAGGTCGGCCTGCTGCCCTCCACCACCGGCACCACCCCGGTGCCCATGGCCCGCGCCATCGCCCTGGAACTCGAACTCCTGGGCAGCCACGGCATGGCCGCGCACGCCTATCCGGAGATGCTGGAGCTGGTGCGGGCCGGAGTGCTGCGCCCCGACCTGCTGGTGACATCGGCCATCCCGCTGGCGGCCGTCCCGGACGCGCTCGCCGCGATGGGCACGGCGCCGGGATCGGGGGTCACCGTCATCGAACCGTGGAGCTGAGCCGGCACGGCGGTGCCCCACCCCGCGTGAGGCACCGCCATGCCGGCGCGACGGCCGCGGGTCAGTCGGCTCTGCGTCCGCGGTTGCCGGGCCGGGCGGCGACCCAGGCGCGGACCGTGTCGGCGTACCAGTAGGGCCTGCCGCCCTCCACATGGTCGGGCGGCGGCAGCAGACCGTGCTTGCGGTAGGACCGCACGGTGTCCGGCTGCACCCGGATGTGCGCCGCGATCTCCTTGTACGACCAGAGCCTTCGGTCGGTCATGACGTGCACCTCCCCGCGCGCACCACGGCGGCGGCCGGAGAGGCCGTCGGGGGAGCCGGGCGCCGCGCTGGCGATCTCCAAGCCTGTGGTCGGTGAACGAGACCGACCGCGCACCGGCAAGCGGCTGTCGGCCGGGTGTGACCGAGGATCCGCGTACTCGCGACATGCGTGACACGGCAGAGGTTTTTGTGACAGAGCTGCAGCAGGCGACTTACCTGCCCCGGGGTTTACGCGGCCGGACGCGACCCTGTCGTCCGTATGTCCGGACAAACCATTGACAGGGGTCCGTGCCCGGCACTAGAACCGGGGGAGTGAAGGGAGGCCGAGGGCAGCCGATGGCGTGCGACCCGATCACCGCGCGGCCGTGTCCGCCTGCGCGCCCGCGGCCCGGCGGACCAAGAGTTTCCTCACCCGAGCGGTACGGGCACGCTGGGCGCAGACCCGCACGTGCCTCGTGGCGCACGGGCACAGAACGCCTCCGGCGCGGGATGCCGCTTCGCCCTGGCAGGAGCGAAGTGCGAGCGTCGACTCCCCGCCCGCTACGGCCCCGCGCCGGAGGTCCCGACAACCCACCGCGGGGCGGCGGCCGGCCGCGCTCCGCCCGAGCGCGGAATCAGTGCGCCGTCCCCGCCGCGTCCCGCGCCGCGGACACTCCCACATGTGTCTACATGGAGACGGAAACCGCAGACACAGTGTCGGGCGCGCCTTCCGCGCAGGCCTGGTGGGATGTACCTGTGGCCGGGACCGCGGCGCGCCCGTCGCCGGTCACGCCACATGAGCTGTACGCACGGCACGTTTCGACCCGTCGCCGCCATCTGTGAAGGAGTAACCGGGCATGACGAAGATCGTCAACCACTGGATCGGCGGGAAGACCGTCGAAGGCGCCTCGGGGACGTACGGGCCGGTCACGGACCCGGCGACCGGCGAGGTCACCACCAAGGTCGCGTTCGCCTCCGTGGAGGAGGTGGACGCCGCGGTCGCCGCCGCGAAGGACGCGTACCTGACCTGGGGGCAGTCCTCGCTCGCCCAGCGGACCACGATCCTGTTCAAGTTCCGCGCGCTGCTGGACGCCCACCGCGACGAGATCGCCGAGCTGATCACCGCCGAGCACGGCAAGGTGCACTCCGACGCGCTCGGCGAGGTCGCGCGCGGCCTGGAGATCGTGGACCTGGCCTGCGGCATCAACGTGCAGCTCAAGGGCGAGCTGTCCACCCAGGTCGCCACGCGCGTCGACGTGGCCGCGATCCGGCAGCCGCTGGGCGTGGTCGCCGGCATCACGCCGTTCAACTTCCCGGCGATGGTCCCGATGTGGATGTTCCCCATCGCCATCGCGTGCGGCAACACCTTCGTGCTGAAGCCGAGCGAGAAGGACCCGTCGGCCTCCCTGAGGATCGCCGAGCTGCTGGCCGAGGCCGGGCTGCCCGACGGCGTCTTCAACGTGGTCCACGGCGACAAGGTGGCCGTGGACCGCCTCCTCGAGCACCCGGACGTCAAGGCGGTCTCCTTCGTCGGCTCCACCCCGATCGCCCGCTACATCCACACCACCGCCTCCGCGAACGGCAAGCGCGTGCAGGCCCTCGGCGGCGCCAAGAACCACATGCTGGTGCTGCCGGACGCCGACCTGGACGCGGCCGCCGACGCCGCCGTCTCGGCCGCGTACGGCTCGGCGGGCGAGCGCTGCATGGCCATCTCGGCCGTCGTCGCCGTCGGCGCGATCGGCGACGAGCTGGTGGAGAAGATCCGCGAGCGCGCCGAGAAGATCAAGATCGGCCCCGGCAGCGACCCGTCCTCCGAGATGGGCCCGCTGATCACCAAGGCGCACCGCGACAAGGTGGCCTCGTACGTGGAGGGCGCCGCCGGCGAGGGCTCCGAGGTCGTCCTGGACGGCACCGGCTACACGGTCGAGGGATTCGAGGACGGCCACTGGGTCGGCATCTCGCTGCTGGACAAGGTGCCCACCAGCGCCAAGGCCTACCAGGACGAGATCTTCGGCCCGGTGCTGTGCGTGCTGCGCGTGGACACCTACGAGGAGGGCGTGGCGCTCATCAACGCCTCGCCGTTCGGCAACGGTACGGCGATCTTCACCCGGGACGGCGGCGCGGCCCGCCGGTTCCAGATGGAGATCGAGGCCGGCATGGTCGGTGTCAACGTGCCGATCCCGGTGCCGGTGGGCTACCACTCCTTCGGCGGCTGGAAGGACTCGCTCTTCGGCGACCACCACATCTACGGCAACGACGGCACGCACTTCTACACCCGCGGCAAGGTCGTCACCACCCGCTGGCCGGACCCGTCCGAGGCCCCCGCGGGCGTGGACCTCGGGTTCCCGCGCAACCACTGACCGGCGCGATGCCCGACGGCCGGGATCCCCGGCCGTCCCCCGCTCTCGCCGCAGGAGATGACGAGGCCGTCCGATATTCGGACGGCCTCGTCTTTTTTCGCGGGTCCGCTGCGGTTCCCGCACGCCCGTACGGGCCCGAACAGTCGGACCGTTGGACGCGTGAATCAGTTGTAGATCGTCGGACTGCCACGGATTCCGTAGGTTAACAGCCATTGACTCGGCGGTTTTCGTTGATGTTCGATACCCGGGCCGGGAGCGGACGAGAGTGCGTAACGGCCGCGAACCGCCGGAGGCGACAGCGGGCTCCCTGGCCCCACCTGTTGCACAAGTCGATCGGAACCGCCGCATGACCGACCTGCTCCGCTCTGTCGAGAACACCGCCCCGGAAGTGGCCGGCGGTCCCGCACAGGCGACGGACAGCCCCGCCCAGCTCAAGCGTTCCATCGGTGTCGTCGGCGGCACCCTCCTCACCCTCTCGTGCGTGACCCCCGCCTCCACCCTCTTCGTGGTCGTCCCCGACCTCCTCGGCTCGCTCGGCACCGCCACCGCGCTGACACTCGCCATCGGCTCCCTGCTGTGCATCGCCGTGGCCTTCTGCTACTCGGAGCTGGGCACTCTCATCCCCAGCGCGGGCGGCGAGTACGCCATGGTGTCGACCATGGCCGGGCGGCTGGCGGGCTGGCTGGTCTTCGTGCTGTCCCTGCTCGTCGTCATGATCGTCCCGCCGGTGATCGCGATGGGCACCGCGGACTACCTGGCGCCGGTCGTCCACCTCGACCCGGCCCTGACCGGCGCCGGCGTGATGCTGATGGCCACCCTCGCCGGCCTCCTCGACCTACGAGCCAACGCCTGGATCACCGGCATCTTCCTGGTCCTCGAGGTCATCGCCGCCGGTGTGGTCGCCCTGCTGGGCTTCGCGCACAGCCACCGGGGCGTCGGCAGCCTGGTCTCCATGCAGGTGGCCGGCTCCGGCGGCCACACCGACACCGTGACGGCCATGCTCGTCGTCTCCGGGCTCGCCATCGCCCTCTTCGCCACCCAGGGCTTCTCGACGGCCGTCTACCTCTCCGAGGAACTGGAGAACCCGCGCCGCAACGTCGCCCGCACGGTGCTCGCCACCCTGGCCATCTCCTCCGTGATCATCCTCGTGCCCGTCGTCGCCATCACCATGGGCGCCTCCGACATCAAGGAGCTGACCAGCGGAAACCTGAGCGCCATGGTGATCGCCTGGTCCAACTCCGCGGTCGGCACCTTCGTCAGCCTCTGCGTGGCCCTGGCGATCATCAACGCCGGCATCGTCATGGTCATCCAGAACTCCCGCGTGCTGTTCGCCTCCGCCCGCGACAAGGCCTGGCCGGAGCCGGTCAACAAGGCCTTCTCCAGGCTCGGCCGCTTCGGCTCCCCGTGGGTCGCCACCCTCGCGGTGGGCGTGCCCGGCGCGCTGCTGTGCTTCGTCAACCTGGACACCCTGTACGGCGTCACGGGTGTGTCGGTGACCGGGATGTACCTGCTCGTCGCGGTCGGCGCGCTGCTGGCCCGCCGCGGCTCCCACAAGCACACGCCCGCGTGGCGCATGCCCCTGTGGCCGGCCATGCCCGTGCTGCTCATCGCACTCCTGGCCTACATCCTCAGCCGGCAGGACATCACCTACCTGCTGCTGACCGGCGGCATCATGGCCGTCGCCACCCTCTACTGGGCCCTCTACCTCCGCCCCCGCCGCGACACCCGCTGGCTGGTGTCCATCCCGGAGGACGCCCGGCCGTAGGACGACGGAGCCGCCGCCGCGTACCGCGGACGCGGTACACCGCGGCCGCCCCATACTCCCCGAGGAGGTGCGCAGGTTCGGTCCGGCGGCGGCTTCGGTTGTCGGTGGCGGCCCGTACCGTGGAGGACATGGATCTTCGACCGCCCGGACTACGCGGGCTGCTGCGGAGGCCCCGGCGCCTGCTGGCCGCCGGGGCCGCCGTCGTCGTGCTGGCCGGCGCCGGCACGTGGACGGCGATCGCCTCCGACGACCCGCCTCCGGTGCACCGCGCCGACCAGGTGCTGGCCATGGGCGACGGGGTGCGCGTCGACACCTCGTACTTCACCCCGGCCACGTCCGGCCGCCACCCCGCCGTCCTGCTCGGGCACGGCTTCGGCGGCAGCAAGGACGACGTACGGCGTCAGGCCCAGGACCTCGCCAGGGACGGATACGCGGTGCTGACGTGGTCGGCGCGCGGCTTCGGCGGATCCACCGGAAAGATCGGGCTGAACGACCCCAAGGGCGAGGTCGCCGACGTCTCCAGGCTGATCGACTGGCTGGCGCGGCGGCCCGAGGTGCGACTCGACGGGCCCGGCGACCCGCGCGTGGGCGTGGCCGGAGCCTCCTACGGCGGGGCGATCTCCCTCCTCGCCGCCGGACACGACCACCGGGTGGACGCCACCGCCCCGGCGATCACCTACTGGAACCTCGCGGACGCGCTCTTCCCGGGCGGCGTCTTCAAGAAGCTGTGGGCGGGCGCCTTCATCAACTCAGGCGGCGGATGCGCGAAGTTCGAGCCCGAGCTGTGCCGGATGTACGAGCGGGTCGCCGAGTCGGGCAAGCCGGACACCGAGGCGCGCGCACTGCTCCAGGAGCGCTCGCCGTCCGCCGTCGCCGACCGCATCAAGGTGCCGACCCTGCTCGTGCAGGGCCAGACGGACTCCCTCTTCCCACTCGGCCAGGCCGACGCCGCCGCCACGGCGATCCGCGCGAACGGCGCCCCGGTCGACGTCGACTGGATCGCGGGCGGCCACGACGGCGGCGACATGGAGACCAGCCGCGTCCAGGCGCGCGTGAAGACCTGGTTCGACCGCTACCTCAAGGGCGACAAGAACACCGACACCGGCCCCGCCTTCCGCGTCACCCGCACCGGAGGCGTGGACTCCACCGACGGCAGGGCCCTGCTGCGGGGCGCGAGCGGAAGCACGTACCCGGGCCTCGAAGGCGGGCAGCGGTCCGTCGCCCTGCGCGGAGGCGAGCGGCGCTTCGAGAACCCCGCCGGGGCCAACCCGCCCGCCGTGTCCGCCCTGCCGGGCCTCGGCGGCTCCGGCGGACTGTCCCAGCTCTCCTCGCTCGGCGTCGGGGTGTCCCTCGACTTCCCCGGCCAGCACGCGCGCTTCGACTCCGCACCCCTCGGCGCCGGCCTGCGCGTCACCGGATCGCCCACGGTGACCGTCCACGTCACCTCGACCGCCGACGACGCGGTGCTCTTCGCCAAGCTCTACGACGTCGGACCGGGCAAGCAGCAGCCGGTACTGCCCTCCCAGCTCGTCACCCCCGTGCGCGTCGAGGGCGCCAAGGCGGGCAAGGACGTCACCCTCACCCTCCCGGCCGTCGACCACGAGGTGCAGAAGGGCCACCGGCTCCGCCTGGTCCTCGCCTCCACCGACCTCGGCTACGCCTCACCGGCCGCCCCGGCGACGTACACCGCCGGCCTGAAGAGCGACCTGAAGGTGCCGACCGCGCCGGGCGTGACCACCGCGGCGGCACCGCTGCCCGCCTGGGTGTGGTGGCTGCCGCTCGCCGGCGCCGCGGTCGCGCTCGCCCTGCTGCTGACCGCCCGCCGCCGCACGGCCGCGCCCGCGCCCGACCCGGAACTGGCCGACGTCCCGCTGCGGATCACCGGCCTGAGCAAGCGCTACGCGAAGTCGGCCGACAGGTACGCGGTACGGGACCTGTCGTTCCAGGTGGACAAGGGCCAGGTCCTCGGCCTGCTCGGGCCGAACGGCGCGGGCAAGACCACCACCCTGCGCATGCTGATGGGCCTGATCCAGCCGGACGACGGCGAGATCCGCGTCTTCGGCCACGCCATACGGCCCGGCACGCCCGTGCTGTCGCGGGTCGGCGCCTTCGTCGAGGGGGCCGGCTTCCTGCCCCATCTGTCCGGCCGGGAGAACCTGGAGCTGTACTGGCGGGCCACCGGCCGCCCGCCCGGGGACGCGCACCTGGACGAGGCCCTCCGGATCGCCGGCCTCGGCGACGCCCTGGCCCGTGCCGTACGCACCTACTCGCAGGGCATGCGCCAGCGCCTGGCGATCGCGCAGGCCATGCTCGGCCTGCCGGACCTGCTGATCCTGGACGAGCCGACCAACGGCCTCGACCCGCCCCAGATCCGCGAGATGCGCGAGGTGATGATCCGCTACGCGGCCGGCGGCCGCACGGTGATCGTCTCCAGCCATCTGCTCTCCGAGGTCGAACAGTCCTGCACCCACCTGGTGGTGATGGACCGGGGACGTCTGGTGCAGGCGGGTCCGGTCGGCGAGATCACCGGCTCCGGCGACACGCTGCTCGTGGGCACCGCCACCCCGGTGGAGGACCCGGTCGTGGAGAAGGTGTCCGCCCTGCCGGACGTCGCCTCGGCGCTGCGCACCGAGGACGGCCTCCTGGTCCGGCTGGAGACCGGCGGCACGGCGCAGAACCTGGTCGCGGAGCTGGTGCGCCTTGAGGTGCCCGTCGTCGCGGTCGGCCCCCACCGCCGGCTCGAAGACGCCTTCCTCACCCTGATCGGAGGTTCCGCATGAGCACGCTCGCCGAGAGCGCCGAGGTCGCCTCCGGTTACCGGGCGGGCCGCACCCTGCCCCTGAGAGTCGAACTGGTGCGGCAGTTCAAGCGGCGCCGCACGCTGGTCATGGGCGGCATCCTGGCCGCGCTGCCCTTCGTGCTGGCCGTCGCCTTCGCGATCGGCGGCGGTCCGGGCGGCCGCGGTGACCGGGTCACGCTGATGGACACGGCCACCGCCTCCGCCGCCAACTTCGCCGCGGTGAACCTGTTCGTCTCGGCGGGCTTCCTGCTGGTGATCCCGGTGGCGCTGTTCTGCGGGGACACCGTCGCCTCCGAGGCGAGCTGGTCCTCCCTGCGCTATCTGCTCGCCGCGCCCGTGCCGCGGGCCCGGCTGCTGTGGTCCAAGCTCGTCGTCGGACTCGGGCTCAGCCTGGCCGCGATGGTGCTGCTACCGCTGGTCGCGCTCGCCGTCGGCACCGCCGCCTACGGCTGGGGCCCGCTGCGGATACCCACCGGCGGCGCGCTCGACGCGGGGACCGCCGCGCAGCGGCTGCTGGTGGTCGTGGCGTACATCTTCGTGTCGCAACTGGTCACCGCGGCCCTGGCGTTCTGGCTGTCCACCAGGACGGACGCGCCCCTGGGCGCCGTGGGCGGTGCGGTCGGCCTGACCATCGTGGGCAACGTCCTGGACGCCGTCACGGCCCTCGGGCACTGGCGCGACTTCCTGCCCGCCCACTGGCAGTACGCCTGGGCCGACGCCGTGCAGCCGCACGCCGAGTGGTCCGGCATGATCCAGGGCACGGCGGTCTCCGTCAGCTACGCACTGGTGCTGTTCGCCCTGGCCTTCCGCGGCTTCGCCCGCAAGGACGTGGTCTCGTAGGAGCCCCTGCTCGCGGCGGAGCCGGGTGAGGGGGCTCGGGTAGTGAGCGCCTCGGCCCGGCTGCCTCCTTCATGACCCGGGGCACGTACATCCTCATCCGGAGCCTTCACCGCCGCGGCACTGAACACGCCTCCGCACGGGCGCGCGGTCAGAGACGGGGCTCCGGAGCTGGTTTTTCCCTTTCACTCCGTCGGTCGACGATCCGGACTGCTTGTGTGTTTTTTGGACTCCCGTGATTTTCCTCAGTTTTGAATGCGGTGAGGTCCAAGCGGGTGAACCCCCGCAACCAAACATGCCGCACCGGGTTGATGAAGTCGTAGGACGTGCGTCGCTACGAGGAAAGGAACGGGCAGTGCTCAAGAAGGCAAAGGTCGCCGTGGCAGCCGCCGCCTCTGTCGCCGGTATGCCGGTGGCGGCCGCTCCCGCGGCGCTCGCCATCGGCGACGACCTGTCGGTTCTCTCCGCCAGTACCGGGAGCTGAACCGGACCGGGTCCGCCCAGGGCCCGCCGCTTTGCCGAGGGCTGCCCGTACCTTTCCGAAGAACCCTTTCCAGGCAATGCAGTCGAGGGTGAATCGTATGGTCGCGCGGGTCAAACGAGTGAAGTGCTCGGCGACTCACGTTCCGCGTTTTTCCATTACGGCTATTCCTCGTTCAGCATCACGACCGTATCGGTTGTGTTCACTCGGTTTCAGACCGCCATCGGGGCATCGACCCCAAGAAGGGAACAATTCATGAAGAAGAGCGTTGCTGTCGTCACCGGCGCCATCGTGGCCCTGGGCATGGCGGGCCCCGCCTTCGCCGACTCCGGAGCCGCGGGTACCGCCACGAATTCCCCGGGCGTGCTCTCGGGCAACGTCGTCCAGGTTCCCGTGCACGTGCCGGTCAACGTCTGCGGCAACACCGTCAACGTCATCGCGCTGCTGAACCCGGCGTTCGGCAACGTCTGCGCCAACGGCTGACCGTCCGGCGCACCCAGCCGCACCGGCTGTGTCACGGCCGGCCTTGGACACCGATCTCTCGCCCAAGGCCGGCCTTCCCACTTCTTCAAGCCGCTCGGAGCGAGCGGCTGCAAGCAGGAAGACAACGAGATTGCGACAGACTCTTAGCAGGGGAGTGTTCGCGGCCGCCGCCGCGACGAGCATGCTGACCATGTACGGCAGCCCCGCCCTGGCCGACTCGCACGCCGACGGCGCCGCCGCGAACTCCCCGGGCGTGCTCTCGGGCAACGTCGTCCAGGTTCCCGTGCACGTGCCGGTCAACGTCTGCGGCAACACCGTCAACGTGGTGGCGCTGCTGAACCCGGCGTTCGGCAACACCTGCGCCAACGGCTCGGCGCCGACCGCGGTGCCGACACCCGGGGTCACGCCGCCGCCTGCGGCGACGCCGACGCCGACTCCGCCGCCTGTGGCGACGCCGACGCCGACTCTGCCGCCTGTGGCGACGCCGACGCCGACTCCGCCGCCTGTGGCGACGCCGACGCCGACTCCGCCGCCTGTGGCGACGCCGGTGCAGACGCCGGTTGACGCCACGCCGGACCCGGGGACTCCGGTGCGAGTGGTGGACGAGGCGGCGCCAGAGCCCCAGCGAGCCCAGACCCTGCCGGCTCCGGCATCCTTCGAGGAGGGAACGCCCGACGCGGCCCCGCAGCTTGCCGAGACCGGCACCGGCGCCCTGCTGGCGTCCTCGGCCGCCAGCGCGGCCCTGATCGCCGGCGGCGTGTTCCTCTACCGCCGCGGCCGCACGGCGACTCAGCGCCAGAGCTGAACCCCGGGCCACCGCATCGGCCCCCACGGGTGCCGGACACGACGTCCGGCACCCGTTTGCGTCTCCACAGCCGACCGGCCGCGGTGGTCTTGCCGACTTCGTCGGGGTGCTGACGTGGTGGTCTGCTGACGTCCGTCCGTGTGCTGACGCGGTGGTCTGCTGACTTCCGTCGGGGGTCTCGCAGACGGCCGACGCGGTTTCCTCGCTGACTTCCGTCGCGCGGGCCCTGCTGCCGGGCCGGGCGCATGTCTTGCCGACGCCCGGAGCGACCACCTGCGGCCCAGCTCTGCGCGAGGCCCTGGACTGCCTGGGCGCTGGCCGGCTGGAGGCGCTGACCTTCCCGAGGCACCGGCCTGCTTGAGGTACAGGGCAGCCGCAGCTCTGGCACGGGAAGTCGCGGCCCCACCGGGTCCCTGTGCTCCTGGCGTACCGCCGGCCTTCGTCCCGGCTCGTCGTCGCTTCCGGCCGTGTGGCGTGCCGTTGGCCCCGCTCCACTCCCGGCCCCGGCCCGACCACGGCCTCGGCCCCGCTGCGTCCCTGCCCCCGGTGTGCCATCGGCTCTCTTCGACTTGCCGCTGATCGCGGTCGTCGGGTGCTGTTGCCTCGCGCGGTTACCAGCCCTGGGCCGCCCGCGGCCCAGGCCCACCTCGGCCCCGCCGCGGGCCCGCGCCCCGGCGTGCCGCGGGCCCGCGCCCCGGCGTGCCGCGGGCCCGCGCCCCGGCGTGCCGCGGGCCCGCGCCCCGGCGTGCCGCCGGCCCGCGCCCCGGCGTGCCGCCGGCCCGCGCCCCGGCGTGCCGCCGGCCCGCGCCCCGGCGTGCCGCCGGCCCCGGCCGTGGTACCTGCCGCAGGCTCCGTCGCGCACCCGGCCTCGCTCCGTCGCGCCTCCCAACCTGCCGCCGTCCCCGCCCCTGGCCTGCTGCCGGCCCCCACCCTGACCGGCCCACCCCGGTCCTGGCCTGTCAGGGGCCCCGCCCGTCGTAACCTCGGCCCGCGCCTGGCGCGCCCCCGTGACCCCCGGCGCGCAACCCGCCGCACGCCCCGGAACTTTCGATATCACTCCTTTGGCGGCACAACTCGCGGGAGCGCCGCGCGTTGACACAGCGCCGGGCATCCCGCCCGGGTGTTTTTGCGTCAACCCAAGGAGCACTTCTCCATGTCGCGTATCGCCAAGGGCCTTGTCCTTACCTCCGTCGCCGCCGCGGCCGTCGCCGGTGGTGCCGGCATCGCCGCCGCCAGCAGCGGCGCGACCGGCGGCGCCGCCAACTCCCCGGGCGTGCTGTCGGGCAACGTCGTCCAGGTTCCCGTGCACGTCCCGGTCAACGTCTGCGGCAACACCATCGACGTCATCGGCGTGCTGAACCCGGCGTTCGGCAACGCCTGCGTCAACGGCTGACGTCCGCGCGCATTCGTCCGGCCGGCCGCTGTCCCCCGGTTTCCTCCGGGGACGGCGGCCGGCCGTGTCACAGCCCCATGCGTCGCCGGGTCCCGCACGAGGACCCGGCGATTTCGCGCCGCCGGGGTTTCCGGTCCGGCCAAAGCTCGTTGGACACGGCGGCACAAACCCCGCGGTGACCGACGCCGCCGAAGAAAGGAACAAGACGATGAAGTCCCTGAAGGCTGCCGCCGTCCTGGCAGGTTCCCTGGCCCTCACCGGCGCCGCCGCGCCCGCGTTCGCCCAGAACTCCGCCGACCTCACGCCCCACAGCCTCACCGGCGCCGTGAACAGGCTCACCAAGGGCCCCGTCGACGTCATGCCGTTGCAGCAGCAGTCCAACGCCCTCGACACCGAGAACCGGAACTCACTGCTCCACACGGTGAACGGCACCGCCAAGACCCTGAACGCCCCGAAACCACTGCTCGGCGGCCTCGCGCTCCAGCGCTGAGCCACGTAAGGCGTCAGCTCGGCGCCTCCGTACCGGCCGGTGAACCGTCGTACTACTGCGGCACTCGGGGGAATCCCGTGCTGCTGGTGGCGTCAGGATCGTTGGACGGTACGGACGTCGAGCCCCGAACCCGGAAAAGGACCGTACCTGACATGAAGTCGACCACTCGAGGAACCCTCGCCGCCGTCATCACGGGCATCGCGGCGGCCATGGGCGCGGCCGCGACCCCCGCCGCCGCGGCCGGCACGGTTCCCGTCCCCGTCCCGCTGGGCGGCGCGGAGGCGGCCCTCGGCACGGAACTGCCCGAGGTCGGCGGCCAGGTGCCGCTGCCCGCGCCGGTCGTGCCGGAGCCCCCGCGCTTCGTCGAGGGACGGCTCCTGCCCGAGCACACCGTGCCGCGGCTGCCGGTCGACGGCGGCCTGCCCGGCCTGGAGCTGCGCGCCCCGCTGGCCCACGCCCTCGACGACGGCTTCGACCACGTCGACGTAGGCCTGCCCGCCTCCGACGTCCGGACCCTGACCCCGGGACTGGCCCTGGACGCCCCCCTGACCAACCCCAGCCCCGGCGAGCTGCCCACCTTCAAGCAACCGGAACTGGCCGTCCTCGCCCCCGTCCTGCGCACCACCCCCGGCGCCGACCTGACGGCCGGCCCCGGCCTCGGCCTGTAGCAGCCCCGGCCCGCGGGCCGGGGCCGTGGCCCCGCCCGCCCCGCCCCGGCCAGGCGGCGCGGCGCGCGTGACCGGGGCCCGCACCCGCCCGTGCAGCAGCCGGCTCAGGACCACCCCCATCCGTAGTGCCGGCCGCGGTGCGCTCCACCATGCCCTCGCCGGAATGCCGACTGGGACACAGGGCGCAAAATGGAAAAGTGATCGCACACTCCCGTCGATCTCTCCGGCGCGGCGGGCGCGACAACTCGCCGCAGCCGCCCCAGGGGCGACTGCGGTCCCTGTTCAGGCCGCGCAGCGTCGCGGGCCAGGTGTTCCTGCTGCAAGTGGTCATCGGGGTCCTGATCGTCGCCGCCGCGCTGATCGCCCTCGTACTCCAGGCCAGGGACGACAGCACCAAGGACGCCCGGGAACGGTCCCTCGGCATCGCCGAGACGCTGGCGTACGCGCCGGACACGCTGAAGGCGATGACCGGCCCCGACCCCACCAAGGTGCTGCAGCCCGTCGCGCAGAAGATCATGAAGGGTGCCGATGTCGACCTCGTCGTCATCTACTCCAAGACCGGGATCCGGTACACCCACGCCAACCCCGCCTTCATCGGCAAACCGGTCCTCGGTCCCCGTAAACCGCCGCACTCCGCCGTCACCCATGTCCTGCGGACCACCCAGGGACGCTCGGTGGTCTCGTACGTCCCCGTCACCAGGCCGGGCGGCGAGGCCGTCGGCACCGTAGCGGTCGCGATCACGGTCCAGAGGGTGGAGAGTACGGCAGGCCGCCAGCTTCCGGTCCTGCTGGGCACGGCGGGCGGGGCGCTGGCCCTGGCCGCGGGCGGCACCGCACTGGTGAGCAGGCGGCTGCTGCGCCAGACCCACGGCCTGGGACCGGCCGAGATGACACGGATGTACGACCACCACGACGCAGTGCTGCACGCGGTGCGCGAGGGCGTGCTGATCGTCGGGGGCGACGGACGGCTGCTGCTCGCCAACGACGAGGCGCAGCGGCTGCTGGAACTGCCGCCGGACGCCGAGGGCCACAAGGTCACCGACCTGCCCCTGGACGCCGGCATCGCCGAGCTGCTGACGTCGGAGCGCACGGCCAGCGACGAGGTCCACCTCACGGCCGACCGCCTGCTCGCGGTCAACAAGCGGCCCACCGCCCCGTACGGCGGGTACGCGGGGAGCGTGGTGACCCTCAGGGACACCACGGAGCTGCGGGCACTGTCGGGACGCGCCGAGGTGGCACGCGAGCGCCTGAAACTCCTCTACGACGCCGGCGTGGAGATCGGCACCACCCTGGACGTGTCGCGCACCGCGCAGGAAATGGCGGACGTGGCCGTTCCCGGCTTCGCCGACGTCGTCACCGTGGAACTGGCCGAGGGGGTCCTGCGGGGCCAGGAGCCGACCGGGGCGATCGGCGAGGTGCGCCGGGCCGCGGTGCGGGGCCGTTCCGGGAACCCACCGATGTCGGGGGTGGGCAGTCGGCTCAGTTTCGCGCCCAGCACGCCGCAGGCCCGGTGCGCGGAGACCGGCCGCGGGGTGCTCGTGGCGGATCTGGCGGCCGCGCGGGAGTGGCGGACGACGGATCCCGATCGCGCGCGCCGCCTCCTGGAGGGAGGCATCCACTCCCTGATCGCGGTGCCGCTGCGCGCCCGCGGCATGGTGCTGGGGGTGGTGGACTTCTGGCGCTGCCGGCAAGGGGAGCCCTTCGACGAGGAGGACGTGCCGTTCGCCGAGGAACTGGCCGCCCGGGCCGCCGTGGCCCTCGACAACGCCCGCCGCTACACGCGCGAGCACACCATGGCGGTCACCCTGCAACGCAGTCTGCTGCCGCGCGCCCTGCCCGAACTGGGCGCCCTCGAGGTGGCCTACCGCTATCTGCCCGCCCAGGCGGGGGTGGGCGGGGACTGGTTCGACGTGATCGAGCTGTCCGGAGCCCGGGTGGCCCTGGTGGTCGGCGACGTGGTGGGGCACGGACTGCACGCGGCGGCCACCATGGGACGGCTGCGCATCGCGGTGCACAACTTCTCCACCCTGGACCTCGCCCCGGACGAGCTCCTTGGCCGCCTGGACGACCTCGTGGCCCGGCTCGACCGGGACGGCGAGGCCGGAGGCGGTGAGGAGGGGCTCACCGGCGCCACCTGCCTGTACGCCGTCTACGACCCGTCCTCGGGCGCCTGCTCCCTGGCCCGGGCCGGCCATCCGCCGCCCGCCCTAGTCCACCCGGACGGCACCGTGACCTTCCCGGCCCTGCCCGCGGGCCCGCCCCTGGGCCTGGGCGGCCTCCCCTTCGAGGCCACCGAACTGCGTCTGCACGAGGGGAGCCGACTGGTCCTCTACACGGACGGACTCGTCGAGGACCGCGAACGGGACATCGGCACAGGCCTCGAACTCCTGAGCGCCGCGCTGGCCCATCCCGACCGGTCCCCGGAGCAGACCTGCCAGGCTGTGCTCGACGCCCTCCCTCCGGACCGCGCGAGCGACGACATCGCCCTGCTGGTCGCCCGTACCCGCGTACTCGATCCCAGCCTGGTCGCCGACTGGGACGTACCGCGCGACCCCGCGGCCGTCTCCCGCGTCCGCGCCGATGTCGCCCGGCAGCTGAAGGACTGGGGCCTTGAGGACGCCAGCTTCACCACCGAGCTCGTCCTCAGCGAACTGGTCACCAACGCCATCCGCTACGGCAGTGACCCCATCCACGTGCGCCTGCTGCGCGACCGCAAGCTGATCTGCGAGGTCTCGGACGGCAGCAGCACCTCGCCCCACCTGCGCTACGCGGCGACCACGGACGAGGGCGGACGCGGTCTGTTCCTCATCGCCCGGTACGCCGAGCGCTGGGGAACCCGGTACACCCCCACCGGCAAGGTCATCTGGACCGAGCAGCCCCTGCACGGCGGGGCGGCACCGTTCGACGGCCCCTCGGACGAGGACCTGCTCGACCAGTGGAGCGACGACACACTATGACCCGGCCCCGGTCACCGCCCCGCGTACCGCGCGCCACCCTGTACTACTTGCTCTGCCACTCCTCGACGGGTTCCTCCGGGACTTCCCCCACCTGGTACTCGGCCTTCGCCAGTATCTCCTCGGTCACCCGTACACCTGTGAGGCGCTCTGCCAGCGCCATGACCGCTGCCTTCCTGTCGACATCGGGATCTTCGTCCCCCGACGGGTTGAGGCCGACCTCCAGCATCAGGGGGTTCAGCGCATCGGGAGTGCTGCCGGTCCTGTCCGCGGGCCACTCGAAAGTGGTCCGCAACTCCCCGTCTTCGTACCAGTGGAAGAAGTCCATGGGCTTCCCCCCGTTGCTCGAATGCGAGACGGCACGCGTCCCGGCGGAGAGTGCCTCCATGAGGCGCGGGCGCGTGCCCAGATCGCCTCCGAACTCCAGGGCGAGAGTCCAGTCCCCTCCCTCGCCCCGCGCGGTGAACGCCCCCGCGAGAAAGGCTTCGGGCCACGCCTCGTACCCGTCCAAGAACTCCTGCTGTGCTTCGATGAGCTCGCTCAGCCCCTGACACACACCTCGCGGCTCGGCCTCCACGATCCGGAGCAACTCCGAAGGCGAGACTCCCCGCACCAGCGTCAGGGTGTACCCGACCTCCAACCCGTGCGCGAACAGCGAGGAAGAGGAACGTATCCAGCCGTAGTCGGCGGCGGTGGCGGAAGTCATGCGGCGGATCCTGCCAGCACCCACTGACTCCGGGATGCGCTTGCCGTTCCGGCTCGGCCTCTGCCCCCAGTGGCCATTCAGGTGAAAGACGTGACGTTGCCCGCTCCTGGTACCGAGGGCCAGTGGGGTGAACTTCTGACCCGCACGGCGACGCCGGAGGTCGGCAAGCAGTGGACCGACACGGGGGTCGGGGGAGTGCCCGGGGCTTCGTCGTGCGCGGTGAAACCCGGCCTGACCAGCGAAAAGCCCTCCCGGAAGGGAGGGCGGAGACTGGCGCCCCCGGCAGGACTCGAACCTGCGGCCAAGCGCTTAGAAGGCGCCTGCTCTATCCACTGAGCTACGGGGGCCAGGTGTGGTGGCCTCTGTCGCGGTGCCCTGGTGGGGCTGATCCGTGACATCGCCGGGGACAAGGATAGGGCTCCCGGATCCATGTCCCGGTTGCTTCGCCTCCGTGGCTCAATGTGGAGGTTCAGTGAAGCGGTCCTGATAATCGCAGGCGGGTACGAATCGTGCATCGCTTTTGACGTCCGGCGCACCTGGTGTTGTGCACTCGTTATGCCTCGACTGTGCCCGCGTCCCAGTCATCCCTTCCGTCCGTTGTGTCCAATCGGCGCGCAGACATGCTCATATGCTTCAGAATTCCCCTAAAATTGGGCATTCTTCACATGTGGTGACCTTGGACGTAAGGCCTCAGCTGCTCGACGCACTATCCGCCCTGCGCGACCGTGTCGCCGCCGCACGCTTCCCGCTGCCCCTGGCGGGGGCTCCACGCGCGCGTGCCAACCGCGACGAACTGCTCGCTCAGCTAGACGACTACTTGGTGCCGCGGTTGCGAAGGCCCCATGCACCGTTGCTGGCTGTCGTCGGCGGGTCGACAGGCGCCGGGAAGTCCACTCTCGTGAACTCGCTCGTCGGACGGCGGGTCAGCGAGGCGGGCGTGCTGCGGCCGACCACTCGGACACCGGTGCTGGTCTGCCATCCGGAGGACCACCACTGGTTCAGTGGCATGCGCGTACTGCCGGACCTCACACGCGTGTGGGTGCCCAGGGGCGACCCCGGAGCCGGCGACGACCTGCTGTTGCAGGAGAGCACCCCCACCCGGGTGCTGCGCGTGGAGACCGTCGACACCCTGCCCCCCGGGCTCGCTCTCCTCGACGCGCCCGACATCGACTCCCTGATCTCCGACAACCGTGTCCTGGCCGCCGAGCTGATCTGCGCCGCCGACATCTGGGTCATGGTCACCACGGCCGCCCGGTACGCCGACGCGATCCCGTGGCACCTGCTCCGCACGGCCAAGGAGTACGACGCCACGCTGGTGACCGTGCTGGACCGGGTGCCGCACCAGGTCGCCTCGGAGGTCTCCCGCCAGTACGGGGCGCTGCTCACCAAGGCAGGACTCGGCGAGGTGCCGCGGTTCACCGTGCCGGAGCTGCCCGAGTCGGCCTGGGGCGGTGGCCTGCTGCCCGCCTCCGCCGTCGCACAGCTGCGCACCTGGCTGGTGCACCAGACCCAGGACCCCGGGGCCCGGGAGTACGCCATGGCCCGCACGGCCCAGGGCCTCCTCGACTCGCTGAAATCCCGGATGCCCGAGCTGGCCAGTGCCACCGCCTCCCAGTACGCCGCCGCACTGCGGCTCACCTCGGCCGTAGAGACCGCCTACGACAGTGAGCACGCGCGTGTACGAGGACGTCTCCAGGCGGGGGCGGTGCTCGCCGGGGACGCCCTGAAGAGGTGGCGTGCCTTCCCCCTGGACTGCACCGCCGGGGAGCTGCTCGACGCGCTCGTGGAGAGCCTGGCCGCCCTGCTGCTGTGTGCCGTCACCGCCGCCGACGAGCGCGTGGACGACGCCTGGCGGCACGAGCAGGCCGCCACGGCGCCGGAGCTCGCCGACCGCGACCGCGCCTCGGAGAGCGCCGAGCACCGCATCGGCCTTGCCGTACGGCGCTGGCGACGGGAGCTGGAGGAGTACGCCGATGACGAGGTGCGCAGGCTGGACAGGAGCATCGCGCCGGACGCCGAAGCCGTCGCCGCCCTGGCCGCGACCGGGCTGTTGGGAGGACGCCGGGCGCGGTCCGCGGGAGAGGGGCTCGCCGAGAGGATCGGCGCGCACGGAGCGCTGCGGCTGCGCGACCGCGCCGGGCGGCTGCTGACCGAACACCTGGACCGGGTGATCCACGTCGAACGAGAGCGCCGTCTGGCCCCGCTCGACGCTCTCGACGTGCACGCCGAGCCCCAGGCCGAACTCATCGCCGCGCTGTCCGTACTGCTGAAGGAGAGGTGACCGGTGACCGCCGTCACTGACCAGGACCGAACGGAACACACCGATCAGAAGCAGGGCACCGTCCTCACGGACCAGGAGACGGACGGAAGGGCGGACGGAACGGCCGGCGGGGAGCACACGCGCGGAGACGACTGGACCCGGGACAGGGCGCCGGACGCCAGGTCCGAGGACGGCCACGGCGCCGAAGGCGTCCCGGACGCCGAGGACGCCGAGACGCCCGGGGACGCCGAGGGCCACCGGGTCGCCGGGGCGGCGGCCCCCGACCACCAGGTGACGGGACAGGTCAGCATGGTCAAGGAGGCCGACGTCGCCCACGCGCGCGTGGAGCACGACGACAACGACGCGCGTGGGACGGACGACGACGCACAGAGCCGTACGGAGGCCGGGGACGCCTGGGACGACGGGCTGATCGCGCGCCGCGTCAGCGAGACGGCCGCCGCCGAACTCGTACCCGTGGAGCCCCGGCCCTCCCGGTACTCGGCCGTGCCCCCACTGGCGTACGACGGACCGCTGCGCTCCCGGCTCGACGCGCTGCGCGAACTGGTCGGCCTGTCCCGCACCCGGCTCGACAGCGCCACCCTCGCGGAGGCGGGCCGGGTCCTCGACGAGGCCGCGGCGCGGCGCCGGCTCTCCGGGCAGCACACCGTCGTCGCCATCGCGGGCGCCACCGGCAGCGGCAAGTCCCAGCTGTTCAACGCCCTCGCCGGCGTCGCCATCTCGGAGACCGGCGTACGGCGGCCGACCACCGCGGCTCCCATCGCGTGCAGCTGGAGCGACGGCGCGGCCGGTCTCATCGACCGGCTCGGCATCCCGGGACGGCTGCGCCGGCGCCCGGTGCAGGCCCAGGACGCCGACCCGCAACTGCGCGGCCTGGTCCTGGTGGACCTGCCCGACCACGACTCGGCGGCCGTGCAGCACCGCGAGCACGTGGACCGCATCCTGCGGCTCGTCGACGCCGTCATCTGGGTCGTCGATCCGGAGAAGTACGCGGACGCCGTCCTCCACGAGCGCTACCTGCGGCCCATGGCCGGCCACGCGGAGGTCATGTTCGTCGTCCTCAACCAGGTCGACCGGCTGCCCGGCGAGGCCGCCGACCAGGTCCTCGACGATCTGCGACGGCTGCTCGACGAGGACGGGATCGCCCTCGGCGAGTACGGCGAGCCGGGCGCGACCGTGCTCGCGCTGTCCGCGCTCACCGGGCACGGCGTCGGTGAGCTGCGCGAGGCGCTGGGACAGTTCGTGGCCGAGCGCGGAGCCGCGGTGCGGCGGATCTCGGCCGACGTGGACGCCGCGGCCCAGCACCTGCGGCCCGTCTACGCCACCCGGTCGAGCACCGGGCTCAGCGAGGAGGCGCGCGAGGAGTTCTCGGCCCGGCTCGCCGACGCGGTGGGCGCCACCGCCGCGGGCGACGCGGCCGAGCGGGCCTGGCTGCGCAACGCCAACAAGGCCTGCGGCACGCCCTGGCTTCGGCTGTGGCGGTGGTGCCGGAGCCGGCGCGAGGCACCCACCGGACGCCTCATGCTGCGCACCCAGGAGGACGAGGAGGCCACCGCGCGTCAGCGTGTCGAACACGCGGTGCGCACGGTGGCCGACCAGGCCTCGGCCGGCATGCCGGGGCCATGGGCGCAGGCCGTCCGCGAGGCCGCCGTACGCGGTGCGCAGGGGCTGCCCGAGGCGCTGGACCAGCTGGCGGCGCGGGCCGGGCTGCCCCCGGGGCGGCCCCCGCGCCCGGGCTGGTGGCCCGTCGCGGTTCTCGCGCAGGCGGCGATGACGATCCTTCAGGTGGCCGGCGGTCTGTGGCTGGTCGGGCAGATCGCGGGGGTGATGGTGCCGAACCTGGGGGTCCCCGTGCTGCTCATGCTGGCAGGCATCGTGGGCGGGCCGCTCGTGGAGTGGAGCTGCCGGATCGCGGCGCGCGGGCCCGCACGGCGGTACGGCCAGGAGGCCGAGCGCCGACTACGGGAGGCGGCCTCGGGGTGCGGCCGGGCCCGGGTGCTGGATCCGGTGGCGGCGGAACTCCTGCGATATCGGGAGGTGCGGGAGCAGTACGCGCTGGTGAAGGGAGCGGGGGTCGGATGAGGGGCGGGCTTCGCCGGTAGGTGGGGCGAGGAGGGCCTCACCCGTGAGGCCGCTTCAGCCGTGAGGCGGCTTCAGTCGTGAGGCGGGCGAGGGGCGGGCTTCACCCGTGAGGGTGAGGGAGTTTTCCACAGGCAGGCGGCGGTCCACAGCGCTCGGCGGGCTCGGCCCGGACGGAGGCAGTCTGGTCCCGCGGCGATCGCGACGAACGCGGTCGTCACGACAGACGCAGCCGTACGGGACGGGCCCGTACGCATGTCCGCCCGGGCCGGGCGTCCGGGCGAGGGAGGGGTTTCGACGATGAACGAGACGATCGTCTGCACCGTGGGCAACGTGGCGACGCAGCCGGTGCACCGGGAGCTGCCCTCGGGTGCCTCGGCGCGGTTCCGGCTGGCGGTGACCTCGCGCTACTGGGACCGGGAGAAAGCCGCCTGGACGGACGGCCACACCAACTTCTTCACGGTGTGGGCCAACCGCCAGCTCGCCGCCAACGCGGTGGCGTCACTGACCGTGGGCGACCCCGTCATCGTGCAGGGCCGGCTGAAGGTGCGCACCGAGACCCGCGACGGAACCAGCCGGACCTCGGCGGACATCGACGCCCTGGCGATCGGCCACGATCTGACGCGGGGCACGTCGGCCTTCCGGCGCACCGTCAGGGCGGAGCCGCAGACGGCGAGTCCGCCTCCGCAACCGGAGCCCACGTGGGAGACGGCTCCGTCGGACACCGGGTCTCCGCAGGAGCCGGAACCCGCCGTTGCGGCCTGTTGAGGTGATCTTGGTGATAACGATTGCGATTCGGATCAGCGATCTGACGATACGACAGCGAAGTCCTGGTGCGCGGGCTCCATAGGATGCCGGACACAGCTCTCTGGGCTTGTCACTGGGCTTGAAGATTCTGCCGGTGGGACCGCACCCCCACGTCAACGGGTCCTGCTCGAAGGGGATTTCTGTGTGTGCTTACTCTGCGCCGTCCGCGCGCAGGCGGGGGGCGGCTCGGCTCGCCGCCGCCACCCTGGTCTCCGGTTTCGTCGCCGCCGGTCTGATGACCGCCGCCGGCCCGGCCGCCGCCGACGGCATGCCGCAGAGTCCGGGCGGCGCGACCGCCACCATCGGCAGTCTGAAGACCTACGGCACCGCCGTCATCCATGACGGCGGCGATGACCACCAGGTCTCCGCGGGCCTGTTCGAGATGTCCGTCGACGGCGGCGGGACCCTGCAGACGTACTGCATAGACGTGCACAACCCCACGCAGCGGGAAGCCAAGTACCGCGAGACGCCCTGGAGCGGCACCTCGCTGGCCACGAACAAGAACGCCGGGAAGATCCGCTGGATCCTGCAGAACTCCTACCCGCAGGTCAACGATCTCGCGGCGCTCGCCGAGAAGGCCGGCGTCAGGAACCTCACCGAGCAGGACGCGGCGGCCGGCACCCAGGTGGCCATCTGGCGCTACTCCGACGGCGCGGACGTCGACGCCCTCGACCCGCGGGCCGAGAAGCTCGCGGACTACCTGGAGAAGAGCGCCGGTGACCTGCCCGAGCCGCGCGCCTCGCTCACCCTCGACCCGCCCGCGGTCTCCGGCCACCCGGGCGAGCGGCTCGGCCCGGTGACCGTGCACACCAACGCGAGCAGCGTGACCCTGACACCTCCGGCGGGCGCCGCGACCAGCGGTGTGCGGATCGTCGGCAAGAAGGGTGAGGAGATCACGTCCGCCCGGGACGGCAGCCAGGTGTTCTTCGACGTGCCCGAGGACGCCGGGGACGGCTCGGCGACGCTGACCGCGCAGGCCTCCACCACGGTGCCGGTCGGCCGCGCCTTCACCTCCGACAGCCGCAGCCAGACCCAGATCCTGGCCGGCTCCAGCGAGTCCACGGTCTCCGCCACCAGCGGTGCGGCCTGGGCCGCCGGGGGCGCGATACCCGCCCTGTCCGCGGTGAAGAACTGCGCCAAGGGCGCCCTGGAGATCAGCGCGGCCAACAAGGGCGACGAGCCGTTCACCTTCGAGCTGATGGACACCCGGTACACCATCGCCGCGGGCGGGTCCGAGACGATCATGATCCCGCTCCAGGAGGACCAGGCGTACGACTTCACGATCAGGGACTCCGGCGGCCACGCGCAGCGCTTCGCCGGCGTCCTCGACTGCCGCACCCAGGGCAGCCCGAGCGGCACCGTGACCCAGACCGTCGGCGAACCCACCCCCGTCATGGCGGGAGGCGACACCTCGCCCAACCCCAACCTCGCCGAGACGGGTGGCACCAGCACGACTCCGATGATCGCCGCCATCGGCCTCAGCCTGCTGGTTCTGGGTGCCACGGCCCTGAGCATCGTCCACAAGAGGAAGAGCGCCGGGAACTGACCTAGCGTGGTGGGGGGACATCGAGCGGATGCCCGGTACCGGCCGTTGAACGGGACGTGACATGACCGTGCGCGCGAGCAGGACAGACTCCGACACAGCGCCTGCCGGCGCACCGGTTCCGATCACCAAGCACCACGGCGCCCGCGCCGCGGCCGAACGGGTCGTCTCGGGTGACACGGTGACCGTCTCCGTGGGCGGTCTCCGCTTCGAACTGCCGCCGCGTGACCAGCTCGCCTACCTCGCGGGCCTCGGTCTCCTCACGGCGTTCGACCTCATCGAATGGCCGGTCGCGCTCGCCATCGCCGTCGGACACGAACTGGCCCGCACCCACCGCAGCAAGTCCCTCCGCGAGTTCGGCGACGCCCTGGAACAGGCATGAGCCACCCGTCCCCACCGGGCCCGCGGGCTCTTCGCGCGCCCGGCACGAACGCCGGGGGTTCCGCAGACCCCCCAAGCAGCGTGTAAGACGTCCGTCAGACATGGGGCACGGACCTCGACGGCAACCAGCGGTGACGGACGAGCCCCAGCCGCCGGTGGCGAAACCCCAGGTCACAGCCCCCCCGGCCGCACGCGTTTCCCCCCAGGGGTGGCGGTACGGCAAGATGGGGTGTTACTTGCCACGAGAGGGCATGAAAAAGCCCCTCACCAGCAGGTTTCCCGCTGATGAGGGGCCGTGTCAGGCAGCCTGGGCCGTCTCTGGGCCGTCATGAGCGTGACCGGCGGCCCGGGTACATCGCGGAGATGGCTTTCCGGGTCCGGGTCTCGCTGGACGGCATGAGGTGCGTGTAGACGCGGAGCGTGAACCCTGGGTCGCTGTGGCCGAGGTACAGGCTCAGAGCCTTGATGCTCTCCCCGGCGTCCAGGAGCACCGAGGCGTAGAAGTGCCGCAGGGCATGCATGCCGTGCTCGCGGGCCGCCACGTAGCGCTGGCCCTTCTCCGGGACGGGGATGACACCGGCCTCCTGATGGCCCTGAACGCCGTGAGCACTGGGTGGTTCATCGAGGAGTGCGGATTGCTCTACCGCAAGTGGCCCGGACAGAGCACTGCTCAGGACGCCCACCACCATGAAGCCGAGCGACGTGCCCGGATGAAGATCATTGAGCAGAACGCGCCGAAGCCTTGAGCAAGCTCAGCATATGGCACCTGTGAGCTAGAGCGTTTCGTTTGGATCACAGACGGACCCCGTGCCACGAAGGTGCTTTACGCGGGCGCATCGGCGTGATCATCTCGGATTGTCATGAACGGGCGGCCTCTGGGGAGGGTCGTGGGGATGGGGAGTGAGCGCACAGCCATGCGCACCGGCGAGCAAAAGTCTCCGTCATGCCCGGAGTGCGGAGCCGAGATCCGCACAGGCGGCAGGTTCGTTACTTGGTGCGGCGCTTGTGACTGGAACGTGGACCCGGGAACGCCTCAGCAGGAGTGGGATCGGCTGGACAGAGCGCGGCGCGCCCTGGCCCGACGGCACGGCGAGAAGCTGCTGGCCGAGGTGCGGGGCGGCGGGAACCTGCGCGCCCGGCGCGACGCCTCCTCGCTCCTTGCTTTCGCGATCGCGCTCCTCGTGCACGGCGCCACCATGGCCCTGGCCTTCGGCGGGATCTGGTGGCTGGTGCGCGGGTGGGGCGGCGCGGGGATGGTGCCGGGGGTGATCCTCTTGGCGATCGCGTGGTTTCTCAGACCGCGGGTGGTGCAGTTGCCCGAGGAGGGCCCGATACTGCGCCGCAGCGACGCGCCCGAGCTCTTTGCGCTGGTCGACGAGGTCGCCCAGGTGGTCGGCACCCGCGGCGTGGACCTGATCACGGCCGACGCGGAACTCAACGCGAGCGTCACGACGTGTGGCGTACGCGGGCGTCGACTGTTGGTGCTGGGGCTGCCGTTGTGGGAGATCCTCACCCCACAGCAGAGGATCGCACTGCTGGGCCACGAACTCGCCCACTACAGCAACGGAGACACCCGCCACGGATTGGTCGTGAAGACGGCGTACCGCTCACTGACCACTTGGCGCTACGTCTTGCTCCCTGTGCGGAACCCGTCCTTCGTCGAAATGGTTGGCAACCTGCTCTGCATCGCGCCCAATTTGCTTGTCCTAGGCTTGCTGACACTGCTCGAACACCTGACGCTGCGGGCCACCCAGCGAGCTGAATACCTGGCCGACCGCGAGGCTGCCCGCGCCGCGTCGACCGAGGCGGCCGTCGGCCTGATGGACTGGCTCCTGGTCAGTGACTCGGCCGTCGTCGCCCTCCAGCGCGAGGCCAATCAGGCCGCCCTCGCCGGGCCGCGAGGCTCCCGCACAGCCAACGCCGGGGCGGAGGAGCTGTGGGAGCGGCTCAGAGCGCATATGGCGTCGATCCCCGAGTACGAGTACGAGCGGCAGCGGCGTGTCGGCTCCCGGCGCGGGCACAGCGTCGACACGACCCATCCGCCGACCCACCTCAGGAGTAGTTGTCTGCTCGTCGGCGAGCCCGCGCCCGCTGCCGTGGTGATGGACGCTGGACGAGAACGGCGGATCGCCGCCGAACTCGCGGCGGCCCGCGTCAACGTGGCCCAGCGCATCGTCCGAGAAGGCTTCAACGGCTACGGCTCCGCCCAGTGAAGGGGGCTATCCAGGACGGTTAGGGTGCCTTCGTTGAGTCGACGGACGGGAAACGAATGATGGAGCAGGACGAAGCCCTGCAGCTCGCGGTGGCGTTTCTCACGAACAGCCAGCGCGATGACGAGCCGCCTCTTGCCATCGACGCAGGGCGAGTCCGCGAGAGCAATGGTCTCCTGATCGTGCCTTACAACTCTGTGCAGTACCTCGCCTCGCGTGATGCGAGGGAGCAGCTGTTGGACTGCTGGCCCATCCTCGTCGACCTTGAACGCGGAGACGTGCGATTCGGGATCCTGGAAGAGCGGCATCTGTGGAAAAACCCGAGCACCTGACCAGGCTGTGGCTGTCCGCAACCACAGCGATGGGACAGCCCTTAGAACAAGCCCCAGACGGTGTCCGAACGGCGGACATGTCCGAACGGCGGGTGTCCGAACGGCGGGTGTCCGAACGGCGGGTGTCTAGTCCCAGGTGATGTTTGACGTTCTGGTCCCAGCTGTTGCTTGACGGTGGGCCTAGACAACATCGGAAACCTTGTGGGGCTTGTTCGCCTTCACGTGGCGGACGGGGATGTCGGTGGTGCGCCGGATGACCCGGACCTGGCCGTCCAGCTCAACCGTGAGGGTGGAGTCCGCCACGTGCACGGTCACGGTCCGGCCCGCGTACGGGCGGCCCAGAGAGACGACCTGCCGGCAGACCATGACCGTGCCGACCGCGCTGACCCGCCGCTGCACCCGGACCGGCTCCACCCGCGGTCTCGGTGGCGGGCCCGCGGGCCGCAGGCCCCGCAGCCGCTGCACCTCCTCGCCGCTGAGCGGGTTGGGCCGCACCCGCAGCAGCTCCCGCGAGGACGGGTCGAAGAA